>NZ_JBPBFH010000129.1:0-368 GCF_050896295.1 Neisseria sp. SLRRB23 | reverse complement strand
ATGCGGCCGGCTTTCGCAGTAAGGGGCAGGAAAGCAATATGCCCGACGACCGTATCGAAACCTTGCGTGATGCAGGTGTCGACCTCGACGGCTGGCGGACCGGTTTCGACAACGTCGAAGACAGCGTGCGCCATACCCTCCCCTGCTTCAGACGGCATTTTTTACCGTTCGAGAAACTGTTTCAACCTGTCCTCATCCAAAAACCAGTGGCAAATTTCCTCATCTCCCGCCAACAAAACGGGAATCAGCTCATTGTATTTTTCTTCCCTGATTTCGGCTGGGATGAAAATCCTCGACAAGGGTAAAACTTCCCAATAAATATCCCAATCCTGTCTCTTATACACATCTCCGAGCCCACGAGACTCGAC
>NZ_JBPBFH010000128.1:0-395 GCF_050896295.1 Neisseria sp. SLRRB23 | reverse complement strand
ATGGCAAAGCGGGTTCGGCATCCGGGCCAGCAGGAGTGGAATGAGGGGCAGCTGACAACGCGAAGAACGCTCCGATGCGGGCGCGGCAAAACTGGGCGGCGCACCGAAAATGAGTTCCGCCCGGCAAAGGCGAAAAGNGTATAAGAGACAGAGATAATCCGCCGCGCCAAGTGCGAACCGAAAATGCGGACGGTCAGGTCGGTGGCGAGGAAGATGAAGGGAAAGGAAAACGCGCCCCAAGTGGTGTGGATGCCGAAAAGTTTTTAACTGCGATGCTTCAGGAGCAGGGCGAAGCGGCGCACAAAGCGCTGCTGCTGGAGGCTATCAGAGAGCTGGTCGAATTGCAGAAGGCGAGCCGTGAAGGGGTTTTGCCCGAATATGACCGTGAAACGATG
>NZ_JBPBFH010000127.1:0-395 GCF_050896295.1 Neisseria sp. SLRRB23 | reverse complement strand
CGCCCTACCCAAGTGCCGACGATATCGCGGGCGGCGATGTCTGTGCCGATAGAGCGGTTTTTATTGCTTTCGTTCCGCTCGAAGCCTTGCAGATGGCTGAGGCGGCGGTCTGATTTTTGCAAATTGGCGGCCGCGCGATCCAGTTCGTCATAAGTCGGGAATGTGCCGCGCTTGTTGTCGAGCGTTACGGAATAGGGTTCCGGGAAAACCGGATTGTCGGTCGTGCCGTCGGCTTTGACGTTGCTTTATGTTTTACCGCCGATAACGCCTTTGACCAAAATCCATTGGTTCACAACGACAAATAAGAACGTGTAGAACGCAATTTCCCAAGGACTGGTTTCGATATGTTCGGTAAAGAAGCTTTTTGTCAGTTCGCCGTTGACAGGGCTGGAAAT
>NZ_JBPBFH010000126.1:0-395 GCF_050896295.1 Neisseria sp. SLRRB23 | reverse complement strand
GTCGAGTCTCGTGGGCTCGGAGATGTGTATAAGAGACAGCAGAGCGGCATCGGAAACAGCCAGGCGCAGGTTTTGTTTTTCCAAACGTTTTTCCAAACCTTTAAGCTGGATTTTCGCAATGTTGCGGATATTATCGCCCCCTCACTCAAACCGCCCTCTTTCATCCCCGCGCCGAGCGCAATCATGACGGTAACGCTGGATGGACAGCATCCCCGAACCGACCGGCCCGAAGCGGTTGACCTGCAAATAAGTGCCGACACCCCTTCTTTGGCTTTTCCTGCCTCTGTTGCGGATGTCGCTGCCGCTTCTTTGGCTGCTTCTGCACCGACTTTGGCGTCTACTGCACCGGCTTTGGCGGTTTCCGCCGCATTTTTAGCTGCTACTGCACCAACTTT
>NZ_JBPBFH010000125.1:0-395 GCF_050896295.1 Neisseria sp. SLRRB23 | reverse complement strand
GACGAAGGAGCCGTGTACGTAACCAACTTCAAGGCCGTCGGGGACTGTGCTCACGGCTTCACTTTGGAAGGCTACGGTATTGCTGTGGATATTGGTCCGCAAGCCACTTCTTCCGTAGCCTTTAAAGCTGTCTGTATAAGAGACAGATGAAGTCATGCCCATCATGCCGTTCATCAGGCTGCGTCCGCCCATGGCAAGAGCACCCGCGATGACCGGAATCAGCCACATTGCAGCCCCAGCAGCTGCTTGTGCAGGCTTCCGATAAAGAAAAAGCCCTACATTGTTATCGGCAGGCAGCCGAAGCAGGCAGCCTTTCCGCCTATCAGAAACTCATATCCGGCAGCGCGTTAAACCATCCCGAGCAATATGGCAGCATCAAAGATTCCGCCATCAGG
>NZ_JBPBFH010000124.1:0-395 GCF_050896295.1 Neisseria sp. SLRRB23 | reverse complement strand
CGAGTCTCGGGGGCGCGGAGATGTGTATAAGAGACAGATATGGCACTTGGGATCAGAATAACGAAAAGCACACGGGCGCTTATGGCGATAGCTGGTTAAACGACAAGTGGTTTAAAAACCGTGTTTTGGGCAATACTCGATCCCGATTTGGACTTGTGGAAAACCGCCAAACCGTTTTTGGTAAAATGGATGAACGGGCAGGTCGGTCCCAAAGCCCTTTGGCGCAACCTCAAAAACGAAGCCCCAGACTGGGCGCAAATCATCCGTTCCGGTCTGGATTTGGAAATGATGCGTCCGGAAGGATTGGCTGCAAACATCGGCTTGAAAGAGCAAGGTTATTACCTGAGCGAGATCTGTCTCTTATACACATCTCCGAGCCCACGAGACTCGACGTC
>NZ_JBPBFH010000123.1:0-369 GCF_050896295.1 Neisseria sp. SLRRB23 | reverse complement strand
GGGGCCGACCAGCATAATACGTTTGTAGAAAAAGTCTGGAAACAATAGCGCGTAGTGCTGCGACGCCAAGAGGTAGGGCAGAAGGAAAAGGATAAACATAAAGAAGAAATCAAAGGTGTCCAAACCTACCAAAGTGCCGCTGCTGGCGGCCCTGGTGCTTGCCGCGTGTTCTTCGACAAACACACTGCCAGCCGGCAAGACCCCGGCAGACAATATAGAAACTGCCGACCTTTCGGCAAGCGTTCCCACCCGCCCTGCCGAACCGGAAGGAAAAACGCTGGCGGCGGCTTGAACCCGGCTGCTGAGATTGAGTTTGCGGAGCAGGTTTTGCTGTCTCTTATACACATCTCCGAGCCCACGAGACTCGAC
>NZ_JBPBFH010000122.1:0-369 GCF_050896295.1 Neisseria sp. SLRRB23 | reverse complement strand
GTCGAGTCTCGTGGGCTCGGAGATGTGTATAAGAGACAGGTCTTTACTCGGTGTGGTTTGACCGCTGACTTGTCCTTCTTCATCGATTTCTATAGCCTGACGCTGTTTGCGCAACGCAGTGGCTGAAAACGCATCCGAACGCGCCGATTACCATCATCCCGCAAATCAAAGTGCGCGACCGGCGGCACGCGATGGACTTTTTAAAACAAATCGAAGCGCAGGGCGGCGATGGCATGGAACACGGCGCACTCTCCGCCGGCATCGCCGCTGCCTCTGCCGGTCCCGAAACCGAACCCGCCCTCGTTGGCGCCCCCGGTCTGCCGCCCGCCCCACTCTGGGAGCCGCGCCACGTCATCGCCTTGTTCGGCG
>NZ_JBPBFH010000121.1:0-374 GCF_050896295.1 Neisseria sp. SLRRB23 | reverse complement strand
ACAAACGAATCAAACCCGGAACCATATTGGCGGAGTTAGGCGACGCACCGGGAAGCTGGTCGCAGGTCGCTGCCAAGCAGGCCGGCCCGACCGGCGCGGTATTCGCTTCGGACATCCTGCCCAGTGAATCCAAAAACGCGAAGAGCTGGAAAACTCCGCCCCGCGCCTGATGGCGGTTTTGAACCCGCTCAAAGTGACCCTGACCAACTTTCAAGCCGGCAAAACCCAAAGCCGCCGTGCCGCGTTCCATCCGAACCACGAATTTGCAGCAAATGGGCTTGGATGATGTTGCCACACTGGCGGCAGCGGATTTGGACGATGTTTTGGAACCTGTCGCTTATACACATCTCCGAGCCCACGAGACTCGACGTCAC
>NZ_JBPBFH010000120.1:0-397 GCF_050896295.1 Neisseria sp. SLRRB23 | reverse complement strand
GTCATGTTCCGCGAAGGCAAAATTATTTTAAACGACCGAACCCGTAACCACGTCTATATGAGTGACGAAGAAGGACTAGAAATCGCACGCGCAGACGGCGTATCGGTTTGACGTTCAGACGGCATAAGTGAGGAAATTGAGGTTGATGTTTTTCAGCGCGTGAAAATTGCCGAAGCGTTTTTTGTTTAAGTTTTGAATGGTAATACTCATACTGCGTTCCTTTCGGCGGCGGCGAGTTTTTTGTCTTGTATAGTGGATTAAAGTCGGGTGCAAAAATACTTGGAGGAGGAAGCACTTTAGCCGGCCTCGGGCATCTTTTCCGTCTTGAAACCGGATTATTTGATCATTGAGAGGGGGTCGCCGCCTTCGACGGGGGGGACGTTTTTCAACAGGGTTT
>NZ_JBPBFH010000011.1:0-60943 GCF_050896295.1 Neisseria sp. SLRRB23 | reverse complement strand
ATGTAAAGCATAAGCACAATCGTTTTTCTCATAAATATGGTTCTATTATTGAGGAAGCGATTGGGACTGGTATAGATAATAGCACTGTTGAAAAGCAAAAAGCATTAATATATTCGATTTTAATTTATGAAGACTTTAATAGACATATATTGTGTAGGTTTATGGAAAGATTATTTTTTTGGACTGGTAGAATTAAAACATCCGGCATCATGCAGGTAACTTCAGACGTATATTTATCTAATCAAGATAGCGTAAAAAAAGGGGCATGTATCTTAATTGAAAAATATAACGAAGTATACAAAGATAAATATCATAGCCTATATACAGCTAGAAGAGAGAGTATTAAATATTATAATTCTGATATATCATATATTAATGAAGTTGAATCTATTTATAATTTATTAGAAGTTATATATCCGAAATCTTCAGATATATATGGATGTGATGGTGAGTAATTAGCAAGCGTAGGTTGGGTTGGCAAACCCAACAAAAACCTGAATGTTGGGTCACGACCCAACCTACATCTGCTTTAAGTATAAATACAGAAGCAGTATAAAAAGGTCATCTGGAAATACCAAAAATGTCAGATTCGAGTACTGAATCTACGGCTGCTTTAATGTACCTATCAATGTAATCTGTTTTAAGCCTAAGAGATTTATTGGGAAAAATATCCAACAGATCGTTCCTCAATGACTCAAATTAAAACGAAGCAGTTCGGCAGCCTCATGCTTAGGCTGTTCTAATATCACCTGCATTGTATCGATTGTAAAACGGCACATCAAAGCCTGCTCTTCAGCTGTATATTGCTTTATTTCATCCTCATTGTCGTTATTGATTAACGCCAACTCCTGTTCACTATATTTCTTCCATAAAATCTGATTTACTTTATCTTGTGTTTGCGCTATTTCAGTTTCGTCCGGCATTTTTCGATGAATATCGGCAGATTGCAAAGCTCGTACTCTAGCTTGTTTTATAGAGACGAAATACGACTTCATTTGCTTTGAGAAAAGCGAAATATCAGGAGCTAAATGAGGATACTCCAAATAAAAGCAGTTTACCGCGTCGTTTTCGTTCAAGAGTTTGGTACGCAACTGCATATCTTCCTGAAACATAGCAATTAAGCTGTCATCATCTGCATAAGGCAATTTTCTTAACATGATGTCTATTGTTTCTGAGAGAAAAAAACGCATATCTTGTTCATGATTTTTTGATTTCATAAAATCTTCGGCTTTCGCCACGATTTGGGCATAATCTTGCGGAAACTTATCTTTGAATATCAAGAATATCATTCGGTTTCCCGGATCTTCCATCATCAATTCCTCTGCTGTACGAGTCGAAAACAGAGCTTTGTCTACGAGATGGTAAACAGGATTTATCCCAAGAAAAAGACAGAATAAAACAGGTACACCCAAAAATTTAGTCAGTCTGCTTTTACAATATTTTTTCACACAAATATAAGTTAACCACGCTGAGAATAATAAGCAGAGTAAATAAAGAATAAGAGGCATCACATGTGTCCTTAATAAAAAGCAAAATTTATATTTTTGGATGTTGGATGTTGGATGTTGGATGTTGGATGTGCAGATATCTAAATACAATACCCAAATACAGTATAATAAAACTTTTAGATCGCATTTTATATTATACAGACTGCATTAAGAAATGCGTAACTTATACTAATTAGCGTAGCCTGTATAAACCCCGCAGCTAGGTTGCGTAAAGAATTCATGTGCAAATACAGAAGCAGTATAAAAAAGGGCGTCTGAAAATACCAAAACTGTCAGATTCAATAATCCACCCTACAGCTAATAAATTGATCAGGAAATGATGATGAAAATTAAGGCAACCATGCTGAGTATTACCGGCTTGATATTGTCCGGCTGCTTTTTCGCCAATGATGAAATCAAGTTGGATGATATTGGGAATTTCAAAATTACTGTCAATGAGGCTAAGGATAATAGGCAGGCGCACTTAACAGGCTTGTTACATAACAGCGCAATGGCATTTCAGATATAAAAACAACTTCCCACAATGATGAGTTGAACATTACTTTATTTCAAAAATTAGCAGGTTCAGAATATTCAGGAAAGCTAGATAAAGAAATAGCTCTGGAACACAATATCAAGAAGATTACTTATGGTTCTAAACACGAGATTATTTGACAGGAGTAAATGGGGTTCTATGTCAGTATCTCTATTGCCTTTTAAAATACTATTCGAGACCTTTGCAAAATTCCCCAAAATCCCCTAAATTCCCACCCGGACATTTAGGGGATTTCTCATGAGCACCTTCTTCCGGCAAACCGCACAAGCCATGATTGCCAAACACATCGACCGCTTCCCACTATTGAAGTTGGATCAGGTGATTGATTGGCAACCGATCGAACAGTACCTAAATCGTCAAAAAACCCGTTACCTTCGAGACCACCGCGGCCGTCCCGCCTATCCACTGCTATCCATGTTCAAAGCCGTCCTGCTCGGACAATGGCACAGCCTCTCCGATCCCGAACTCGAACACAGCCTCATTACCCGCATCGACTTCAACCTGTTTTGCCGCTTTGACAAACTGAGCATCCCCGATTACAGCACCTTATGCCGCTACCGCAACCGGCGGCGCAAGACGACACCCTGTCCGAATTGCTGGAACTGATTAACCGCCAACTGGCCGAAAAAAACCTAAAAATAGAGAAAGCATCCGCCGCTGTCGTTGATGCCACCATTATTCAAACTGCCAGTACAAACAGCGTCAGGCCATAGAAGTGGATGACGAAGGCCAAGTCAGCGGCCAAACCACACCGAGCAAAGACAAAGATGCCCGTTGGACAAAGAAAAACGGTTTATACAGACTCGGTTACAAACAACATACCCGTACCGATGAGGAAGGCTATATCGGGAAACTGCACATTACCCCCGCCAATGCCCATGAGTGCACACACCTGTCGCCGTTGTTGGAAGGTCTACCCAAAGGTACGACCGTCTATGCCGACAAAGGCTATGACAGTAAGGAAAACCGGCAACATCTGGAAGAGCATCGGTTATTAGACGGCATTATGCGCAAAGCCCACCGCAACCGTCCGCTGGCGGAAACGCAAACCAAACGCAACCGATATTTATCAAAGACCCGTTATGTGGTCGAACAAAGCTTCGGTACGCTGCACCGTAAATTCTGCTATGCGCGGGCAGCCTATTTTGGTTTGCTCAAAGTGAGTGCGCAAAGCCATCTGAAGGCGATGTGTTTGAACCTGTTGAAAGCGGCTAACAGGCTAAGTGTGCCTGTTGCCGCCTAAAAGGCGACCCGGATGCCTGATTATCAGGTGTCCGGGGAGGATTAAGGGGGTATTTGGGTAAAATCAGGAGGTATTGGGGGAGAGAAACAGCCGAAAACCTGTGTTTGGGTTCCGGCTGTCGGGGGAAGGACTTTTTTACAAAGGTCTCACATTGTTTTCCTTGTCTGAAAGCTGCCATTATGAATTTGAAGGAAACTCCACTATAATACGGCATTCAGATTTTCAGACGGCATCCTGTCCGTCAGACCGCACCAAAACAACAAAAGGAAATACATGTTCCGTACCATGCTTGGCGGAAAAATCCACCGCGCCACCGTAACCGAAGCCGATTTGAACTATGTCGGCAGTATTACCGTCGATCAGGATCTGTTAGACGCGGCAGGCATCTGCCCCAACGAAAAAGTCGCCATCGTCAACAACAACAACGGCGAACGTTTTGAAACCTATACCATTGCAGGCAAACGCGGCAGCGGCGTGGTCTGTCTGAACGGTGCTGCGGCCAGGCTGGTACAGAAAGGCGATATCGTCATCATCATGTCTTATATCCAACTTTCCGAACCGGAAATCGCCGCACACGAACCCAAAGTCGTCTTGGTAGACGGAAACAACAAAATCCGCGACATCATCTCCTATGAGCCGCCGCACACCGTGCTGTAACCCTGAAAACGGACATTGATCATGGATATTAAAATCAACGGCATTACCGTCGGTAACGACACTCCTTTCGTACTGTTCGGCGGCATCAACATTTTAGAAGATTTGGACTCCACCCTCCAAACCTGCGCGCATTACGTCGAAGTTACCCGAAAACTCGGTATTCCCTATATCTTTAAAGCATCTTTCGACAAGGCAAACCGTTCCTCCATCCATTCTTATCGCGGCGTAGGCTTGGAAGAAGGCTTAAAGATTTTCGAAAAAGTCAAAGCGGAATTCGGCATCCCCGTCATTACCGACGTACACGAACCCTATCAGTGCCAACCCGTTGCCGAAGTGTGCGATGTCATCCAGCTTCCCGCATTCCTTGCGCGGCAGACCGATTTAGTGGCTGCCATGGCAAAAACCGGCAACGTCGTCAACATCAAAAAACCCCAGTTCCTCAGCCCCTCTCAAATGAAAAACATTGTGGAAAAATTCCGCGAAGCCGGTAACGGGAAACTGATTTTATGCGAACGCGGCAGCAGCTTCGGCTACGACAACCTCATTGTCGATATGCTCGGTTTCGGCGTGATGAAACAAACCTGCGACAATCTGCCGGTCATCTTTGACGTTACCCACTCCCTGCAAACAAGGGAATCGGGCTCTGCAGCTTCCGGAGGAAGACGGTCGCAAGCACTGGATTTGGCACTTTCCGGCATGCCTGTCCGGATTGCAGGCCTGTTTCTTGAATCCCATCCCGATCCGAAACTGGCAAAATGCGACGGCCCCAGCGCACTGCCGCTGCACCTTCTGGAAGACTTTTTAATCCGCGTCAAGGCATTGGACGATTTAATCAAATCGCAGCCGGTTTTAACCATTGAGTAATACGGACAAACTGCATCCATCATGCGAACCTTACGAAAAATCAGCCTTTACGCCGCAACTGTATGGCTTGGCATACAAATTGCCGGCGGCCTCATCATGCAGGCAGGGGAAATTGCAGGCATTTTGTTCCATATCATTTCTTGGTCGGGTCTGATCATTTGGGGAATACTGTTTCTGACCCATACTAAAATCCTGACCCGCCTGCAAACCATTTTATTATGTACTTTGCTGCTTTCTGTCGCCATCAACCAGTTTCTAATTGCCCCTGTCATCGAGGCATTGAAATACGGTTACGAAGATTGGCTGCTGTCTCTGCTTGGCGGATCCTTCGGAATGTGGCACGGCATTTCCAGTATTGTTTTTATGGCTACCACCCTACTTTCGACAGCCTTAAGTTGGCAACTTTCTTCCTGTAAGAATGCCGTCTGAAGCCCTACCGTTTTACCTCCCTTCACCTCACTTGGAGAATATTCATGAGTGCAATTATTGATATTTTTGCCCGAGAAATCCTAGATTCACGCGGCAACCCAACCGTAGAATGCGACGTACTGTTGGAATCCGGCGTCATGGGACGCGCAGCCGTACCAAGCGGCGCATCAACCGGTCAGAAAGAAGCTTTGGAACTGCGTGACGGCGACAAATCCCGTTACTTGGGCAAAGGCGTATTGAAAGCCGTTGACCACGTCAACAACCAAATCGCGCAAGCCCTCATCGGTATCGATGCCAGCGAACAATCTTATATCGACCAAATCATGATCGAATTGGACGGTACTGAAAACAAAGGCAACTTGGGTGCCAACGCGACTTTGGCCGTTTCTATGGCCGTAGCACGCGCAGCCGCTGAAGATGCAGGCCTGCCCCTGTACCGCTACTTGGGCGGCGCAGGCCCAATGGCACTGCCTGTTCCAATGATGAACGTTATCAACGGTGGTGAACATGCCAATAACAGCTTGAACATTCAAGAATTTATGATTATGCCTGTCGGCGCAAAATCCTTCCGTGAAGCCCTGCGTTGCGGCGCTGAAATTTTCCACGCTCTGAAAAAACTATGTGACGGCAAAGGCTTCCCAACTACCGTTGGCGACGAAGGCGGTTTCGCACCTAACCTGAACAGCCACAAAGAAGCCCTGCAACTGATCGTCGAAGCAACTGAAGCCGCAGGCTATAAAGCAGGCGAAGACGTATTGTTCGCCCTGGACTGCGCATCCAGCGAATTCTACAAAGACGGCAAATACCACTTGGAAGCCGAAGGTCGCTCTTACACCAGCGCAGAATTTGCCGAATACTTGGAAGGCCTGGTTAACGAATTCCCAATCATTTCCATCGAAGACGGCATGGACGAAAACGACTGGGAAGGCTGGAAACTGCTGACCGAAAAATTAGGAGGCAGAGTTCAATTGGTCGGCGACGACTTGTTCGTAACCAATCCAAAAATCTTGGCCGAAGGCATCGAAAAAGGCGTAGCAAACGCATTGCTGGTCAAAGTCAACCAAATCGGTACTTTGAGCGAGACCCTGAAAGCCGTCGACTTGGCCAAACGCAACCGCTACGCCAGCGTAATGAGCCACCGCTCCGGCGAAACCGAAGACAGCACCATTGCCGACTTGGCAGTTGCCACCAACTGCATGCAGATCAAAACCGGCTCCCTCTCCCGTTCCGACCGCATGGCAAAATACAACCAACTGCTGCGTATCGAGGAAGAATTGGCGGAAGCCGCCTACTACCCTGGGAAAGCCGCATTCTACCAACTGGGCAAATAAAAAAGGTTAACGTATGAAGTGGGTAACTGTCGTTTTATCCGTATCGCTTGTCTGCTGCCAGTACAGCCTCTGGTTCGGCAAAGGCAGTATCGGACGCAACAACAACCTGAAAGATCAAATTGCCGTTCAGGAAGAAAAAAACCAGACACTCGCTTTACGCAATAATTCTCTGGCCGCCGAAGTCTATGATTTAGAAAACGGCCAAGAAGCCATTTCAGAAATTGCCAGAGTAGAATTAGGTTACATCCAAGACGGTGAAACTTTTTACCGACTCATCAGGCATAACCAGTAATGCTGTACAAAAGCCGTCTGAATCCGTTTCAGACGGCTTTTATTTCAAGAAACCCTCAGGTTTCTGCCCGACCTCTCCCTCCAATCCGCAATCCAAACTGATATTTTCTTCAACGCAACAGCAACAAGGCAGTATTTCATCCCTACCCAAAAAAGCCAACGGCGGCTCCCGATAAGTAACACTCCCCTCCAAAATCTTCAATCGGCAAGATCCACAATATCCGCTACGACACTGATACTCCACCTTATGACCGGTCCGCTCCAGGCCTTCCAACAAAGTTTCTCCCTCCAACAACTCAAAAACCCTATCTCTCGTACTAATGAGTGCCATCTCTAACCAATCATAAAAATACAAAACCGATAACAAGCCTAACCCGCTATTTTTCATTCCTTATTGAAAAAATGCCGTCTGAAAAACAAATTTCAGACGGCATTCCTCCATAAAAAACACATACAGTAAAAAATTTACAGCTCAAAGTCGCCCAAATCGTCCGTACTCACTTCGGAATCAATCTGTCCGATAAGGTAAGAAGAGATTTCCACTTCCTGAGGTGCAACCTGGACGTTATCCGATGAGAGCCATGCATTAATCCAAGGAATCGGATTCTGATTTGCTCCTTCAAATCCGATTGGCAATCCCACCGCCTGCATACGGAGGTTGGTAATATATTCGACGTATTGGGATAAGATTTCTTTGTTTAAGCCGATCATCGAACCGTCTTTAAACAAATATGCCGCCCATTCTTTTTCCTGCTCCGCCGCTTTTTTGAAGAGTTTGAAACACTCTTCCTGCAATTCCTCGGCAATTTCTGCCATTTCCGGATCATCGACACCCGAACGCATCAAATTAAGCATGTGCTGCGTACTGGTCAGATGCAGTGCTTCGTCACGGGCAATCAGTTTGATGATTTTGGCGTTGCCTTCCATCAATTCGCGCTCGGCAAAAGCAAACGAGCAGGCAAATGAAACGTAGAAACGGATGGCTTCCAACACGTTGACGCACATCAGGCAGAGATAGAGCTTTTTCTTCAACTCACGCAAAGACACGTTAACGAGCTTGCCACCGACATTGTGCACCCCTTCGCCCAACAGGTTGTAATACTGGGTGTATTCGATTAAATCATCATAATAGCAGGCAATGTCTTCGGCGCGGGCGATGATGTATTCGTTTTCGACAATATCATCAAACACGACCGACGGATCATTCACGATATTGCGGATGATGTGGGTATAGCTGCGCGAATGGATGGTTTCGCTAAAGCTCCACGTTTCAATCCAAGTTTCCAGCTCGGGAATCGACACCAACGGCAGCAAGGCAACATTCGGACTGCGGCCTTGAATCGAATCGAGCAAGGTTTGGTATTTCAGATTGCTGATGAAAATATGTTTTTCGTGTTCCGGCAGGTTGGCGTAGTCGATACGGTCACGCGAGACATCGATTTCTTCCGGCCGCCAGAAGAAAGACAATTGTTTTTCAATCAGTTTTTCAAATACTTCGTATTTCTGCTGGTCATAACGGGCGACATTCACAGGCTGACCGAAAAACATCGGCTCTTTCAGCGCGTCGTTTTTGGTTTTGGGAAAGGTGCTGTATGACATGACTAGGTGTTCGCAGGACATGGTGTTTCTCTTTTTTAAAAAATAATATTTAGTTTTCAGAGTACCTTTTGATATTCAAAACAAGACCATCTAAAAATTATGCACAAACCTCTATCACAAGCCATTATTTAAATAACTTTCATTTTTTACGTTGCTCTTTTATTTCGGATATACATTTGTGAACGATTTTCTGACAACCTAGTTTCAAAAATATCAATTACACGCACTAAATCTCCCAACTTCGTATAACCATAATTTTTACTATCAAAAGATGATTGGTTATTGATAATCTTCCCAACATTACTTAATAATGCCCAACCGTCTTCATCACAACTATTGGCAATGGCTTCTCTTAATAAATTCATTAATGTGGTATCACATTTAAGTTCATTAGCAGTTCTCTTCCGAATTTCAGCTGGTTGAGCATTTGTCCCACTACTTTTATCAAAACTTGCATCTAAAAATAAAAATTTGCTACATGCAGCAACTAACGACTTAGGTGTTTTATGTTCGCCAAAACCAATGACTTGTTTCCCTTCCATTTTTATTCTCATTGCTAACGGTGTGAAATCACAATCGGAAGAAACAATGCAGAAAACGTCTATTTTATCTTGAAATAATAAATCCATTACATCTATGGTCATCGCCATATCCGTTGCATTCTTACCCTTTGTATAATCAAACTGTTGAACAGGTGCTAGAGCATAATCCAATAAGACAGCTTCCCAACCTTTTAATTGTTCACTTTTCCAATTCCCATAAATTTTTCTTATCATTACTGAACCATAATTTGCAAGCTCATTAAGAATAAAATCAATTTTCCCAAAAGGTGCGTTATCTGCATCTATAAAAAGAGCGACAATAGATTGTTCAGGTATATTCTTCAATTTGTTTTCCCCCTATGTTATTTATTATTTCAGACGACCTCGTGAGGTCGTCTGAAATTCCCCTTATCAAATCTTACAAGCCCCACCAGCGCAGCCGTCATCTTGAATATCGGCTTGCGTATCGTCCGCGCCGTCGCGGGTGTTGTGGTAGTACAGGGTTTTAACGCCGTATTTGTAAGCGGTCAGCAGGTCTTTGAGCATTTGTTTCATAGAAACTTTGTTGCCCTCGAATTTGCCCGGGTCGTAGGCAGTATTGGCGGAAATTGCCTGATCGACGAATTTTTGCATCACGCCGACAAGTTTCAGGTAGCCTTCGTTACCGGGAAGCTGCCACAGGGTTTCGTAGGCATCTTTCAGGGTTTCAAACTCCGGCACGACTTGCTTCAGGATGCCGTCTTTCGACGCTTTGACCGTTACCAAGCCGCGTGGCGGCTCGATACCGTTGGTGGCGTTGGCGATTTGCGAACTGGTTTCAGACGGCATGAGCGCGGTCAGAGTAGAGTTGCGCAGACCATATTTGACGATGTCGGCGCGCAGGCTTTCCCAGTCGTAATGCAAAGACTCGTTACACACGGCATCCAAGTCTTTTTTATAGGTGTCGATGGGCAGTTTGCCTTGAGAATAAACGGTTTGGTTGAAGAGCGGACACGCACCATATTCTTTGGCAAGGTTTACCGATGCTTTGAGCAGGTAATACTGCATGGCTTCAAAGGTACGGTGGGTCAGGCCGAGTGCGGAGTCGTCGCTGTAGCGTACGCCGTTTTTTGCCAGATAGTAGGCGTAGTTGATGACGCCGATGCCGAGCGAACGGCGGCCCATAGTAGAGGTACGCGCGGCTTCTACCGGATATCCCTGATAATCTAAAAGTGCATCGAGTGCGCGAACGGTCAAATCGGCAAGCCCTTCCAACTCGTCCAAGTTGTTCAATGCGCCCAAATTGAAGGCGGACAGTGTACACAGGGCAATTTCGCCGTTCGGGTCGTTGATATTGTCCAGAGGTTTGGTCGGCAGTGCGATTTCCATGCACAAGTTGGACTGGTGCACGGGGGCGACACTCGGATCAAACGGGCTGTGCGTATTGCAATGATCGACGTTTTGAATGTAAATGCGCCCTGTTCCGGCACGCTCCTGCATCAGTGTGGAAAACAGGTCGGCAGCCGGAATAATGCGCTTGCGTATGTTCGGGTCTTGCTCGTATTTCGTATAGAGCCGCTCAAATTCGTCCTGGTCGGCAAAGAACGCTTCGTACAATCCCGGAACCTCATTAGGCGAAAACAGCGTAATGTTGCCGCCCTTAATCAGGCGGGTGTACAGCAGGCGGTTGATTTGTACGCCGTAATCAAGCTGGCGGATACGGTTGTCTTCCACACCGCGGTTGTTTTTCAACACCAGCAGGCTTTCGGCTTCGATATGCCACAAGGGGTAGAACAAGGTTGCCGCGCCGCCGCGTACGCCGCCTTGCGAGCAGGATTTAACGGCCGCTTGAAACATTTTGAAAAACGGGATGCAGCCGGTATGCCGTGCTTCGCCGCCCCGGATTTCGCTGTCCAGCCCGCGGATACGTCCGGCATTGATGCCGATGCCCGCACGCTGGGAAACGTATTTCACAATCGCGCTGGTGGTGGCGTTGATGGAATCCAGGCTGTCGTCGCATTCGATCAATACGCAGCTTGAGAACTGGCGCGTAGGCGTACGCACGCCGCTCATAATCGGCGTGGGCAGCGATACTTTGAATGTGGAAACGGCATCGTAAAACCGTTTGACGTAACCCAAGCGCGTCTCTTTCGGGTATTTGCTGAAAAGGCACATCGCCACCAAAACATATAAAAACTGCGGCGTTTCGTAAATCTGGCGGGTAACGCGGTTCTGTACCAGATATTTGCCTTCGAGCTGTTTGACGGCGGCATAGGAAAAGGACATATCGCGTTCGTGGTCGATATAGGCGTTCAGTTCATCAAACTCTTCGCGGCTGTAATCTTCGATAATATGACGGTCGTATTTGCCCGCATCGGTGAGTTTTTTAACGTGGTCGTAGAGATGGGGCGGTTCAAAATCGCCATAGGCTATTTTACGCAGATGGAAAATGGCCAACCGCGCGGCGAGATATTGATAGTCGGGCGTATCCTGCGAAATCAGGTCGGCAGCCGCCTTGATGATGGTTTCGTGGATGTCGTCGGTGCGGATGCCGTTGTAGAACTGAATATGTGATTTCAACTCGACCTGCGATACGGATACATTTTTCAATCCGTCTGCCGCCCAAGTGACGACACGATGAATCTTATCCAAATAAATGGGTTCCAATCTGCCGTCCCGTTTAGTTACTTTTAAATCAGTCGGTGTATTCATCACTTCCTCTTTAACTCTTGATGCGTAAGACAGGGTCTTATCAAATGAATCAATTTGGACAATATAGTGGATTTTTTATGTTTTCTCCAGTCTTGACAATGCCTGTATTTTTAAATCTCAATAAATGAAAGATAAAACCTGCCTAACGTATTTTTCTATAATATTTGTTTTATCTGATAATTCTTTTTTGACAGAAATCAGGTAAAAAATCCTCCTGAATTCCGACTCCTGCTACATGGCGATGAAATAAGGGTTTTTTAAAGAAAGAGGAAATCCTTCAAAATTTCCGCACTATAAATTGTTAAATTTTGTAAATTACCATTTTTGCCACACTCGACCATGTACAAAATTCTCCTGCCGAGAATATTATGAATTTGAATTTGTACATTCGCTAAAACGTTTAATTAAGTTGAAAGGTTGCCCCACCCGACCGCAACCCTATATCGTAGGAAGTCGTAACAGGAAGGAACCATCATGACTATACAGAAGATAATTACCATACTGTTATCTGCAATATTGGCTGCAGGAACCATGACTGCCGTTGCCGATACTTCCAAACCTTTACACCATCATATAAGACACACCGGCAAACCGGACAAACAGACCTTGCATCCGGAATGTAGAAAATATTTGGAACGTCGTGCCGCATGGTACCGGCTGAAGGGCGACAGGCAAGAATTGCGTGAAAACAGAAAGGCAAGCAAAGCATTTCGCACCCTGCCTTACGCGGAACAAAAAATCCAATGTCAGGCTGCTTATGAGGCTTTCGATGATTTTGACAAAGGCAGATTCAGACGCTGACCTGTATAAAGTATATTCCTTATCATGATTTCAGACGGCATCATCCAAGTCGCTGACAATGATTGTACGAATACTTTCTTCGATTTTATCTTTTAATGCATAACGGTCTTCACTTTCCGCCGCGTCCGATACACAAATAAAATCGACTTTTATCGTCAGTTTTTTCATAGACACAATGCGCCAAAGGCAGGTCAGCAAACCGACATCGGCATATGACGGACGATCCGTCCTTTTTCCTGCTTCGTCATAATAACGCAGTGCGACCGCCAAAACCTTTGCCCCCGCATCAATGGCAGATTGGAACAGTGCGGCCTTAAAAGACAGAAGCTCCAAGCCCGAAGAAGTCCGCGCTTCAGGAAAAAAACTGACGTTTTGACCTCGTTGCAATGTTGCACAGATGGCGCGGTTAATCGGTTCGATGTCGCGTCGCGAATTGCGGTTGATAAACACTGTTCCCGCGTTCTGCCCCATCTTGCCCAACACAGGCCAGCTTTTGATTTCCTGCTTGGCGATAAAGCTGCTCGGATAAACCGCGCTCATGGCAAAAATATCCAGCCAAGATACATGATTGGCGGCCACCAAGACTCCGTCCAAATGTTCGGGGGCAGGCTTACCTACCACCAATCCGATATCCAAAGCCGCCAAAGCACCCTTGCCCAACGCTATAACCGCCCGATTGCGCGACTCCGGATAATCACCGTCGATACTGCGCAGGTTTTTCCCTGTTTTAAACAGCCAAACCGCCAAACGGTACAACCGATACAGACGTGTAAAAATTGAAGCTCTGCTTGCCGACATAATCAATTCTTTTCCAAAAATAAATACTTGATGTTGGAACACCCGGACAGCATGCCGATAAAATTTAAAATGCCGTCTGAAACCGTTCTTCTGTTTTATTTCTGACAGTTCGGACAATAAAACGTTCCGCGCTGCCCCAAAATTTCTTTCGCAATCAAACCGCCGCATCTTACACACTGTAGATTGTGCCGCCCATATACGGTATATTCTTGCTGAAAGTAGCCGCTTTTACCGTTACTGTCCACAAAATCCTTTAATGTGCTGCCGCCCGTTTCAATGGCGCGCCTCAAAACTGCTTTAACCGCATCAACCAAAACCACACACTCTTTCTTTTTTACCCGGCAGGCAGGGCGTTTTGGCGAAACAGCCGCCCTAAACAGACTTTCATTGGCATAAATATTGCCTACGCCGACCACGACGGCATTGTCCATCAGGGCCAGCTTGACTGCCCGTTTCTGGGTTTTCAGCCTTGCATACAGATAATCAGCACAAAATACTTCCGACAGAGGTTCAGGCCCCAGCTTTTCCAGCAGCGGATGATGCTCTTCGATACCTTCATACCAAAGTATTGCGCCGAACCTCCTCGGATCATGGTAACGTAAAACCGTACCGTCCGAAAAGACAAAATCCGTATGGTCATGCTTACCCGGCTTGCCGATACGTTCGTCCGAAGGCGTGAAAATCCGCAAACTTCCCGACATTCCCAAGTGAATCAGTAAAATTCCCATTGGGAAACGAACAATCAGATATTTTGCCCGCCTGCCGCAAGACAAAACCTGCTGACCGGACAAAATATCCCCTAATGCAGGATTAACCTGCCAGCGCAACTTCGGCTGGCGCAATATCACGGTTTCCACCGTTTTACCTTCGATATGGGGCGCGATGCCGCGCAACGTCGTTTCCACTTCCGGTAATTCCGGCATAATTCCTCCCAAAATGCCCTTCAGCCCATGCCGTCTGAAACAAAGCTAACCTAATCCGCAACCCTTGCCGCACCTGCCGCAACAGTTTTGCCGTCCCAAAATCCTTCCTGCGTCCGCAGGGGCGTTACACCCGCCACATTCTTAATCAAAACCAAACCGTATACTGCGGCACACTGCGGCCACCAACGGTCGCCCGCCTTTTCCATAAACTGCCAAAAACGTATTTTTCCGAGCGAAGAAACCGTCGGCAGATACACCATAAATTTTCCATATTCAATGTCGAAACCGGCATCGGCAAGCTGTTTCTTCAACTCATGAAGCGGCAGGCAAAACCGTTTTTCCGGCAGACGGACACCGTCAAACCATGAACCCAGCCCCCAAAGCGAATACGGATTAAAACCCGTCAGCATCAAGCGTCCGGACGGTTTTAATATTCGATGCGCTTCGGACAGGATTTGCGAAGGGATACCACATTCCAGCGTATGCGGCAAAAGCAGCATATCTGCAGAAATATCTGCCAAAGCCATCTCTTCTGCCGACATCAACATATCACGCGGTACGCAGACAATGTCTTCAGACAGGCTCAGCCACTGACCGCCCACCTGAACCGCACACATTCCCCAAAAACGGTATGACGCCACATACCGATTAAAGAAGTCCTGTTCCAATTTTGCAACATACCGCCCCATCGCCTCATGTTCAAACCATGAATCCATATCACATCCGTTTCCGCGACATTTCCCGCCGGTATTCTATTCTAAACACAAACTCTGTCAAAAACACATTTTCCATCCCAAACCACTCCCTACCAATCCGTACAAATGTTTTATAAAACTTGACGCTTTTTCAAGCAAACAGTACCATCGGACGATAAAATATGTTTATCCCCCCGATATAAATCATGTCCAAACTCAAAACCATCGTACTGACCGCTTCGAGTCTGTCCGTTTGTCCGGGTTTCCTATATGCCCAAAACACCTCATCACACCAAGTCGGTTTAGCGATTATGCGGTTAAACTCTTCAATACTTGACCAAGCCCCAAAACAATATTTCCAATCCGGCAGCCTGTGGGCTGCACTGCGCCAAGACTTCCGAATGTCCGAAGTCAATCCTGAACTGGTACGCCGCCCCGAAAGCAAATTCATCGAAAGCCGCGGCTATTTCGACAGAATTATCGCCCGCAGCAAACCCTATATGTACCATATTGCCAATGAAGTCAAAAAGCGCAATATGCCCGCCGAGGCTGCCCTGCTTCCCTTTATCGAAAGTGCGTTTGTTACAAAAGCCAAATCACACGTCGGCGCATCGGGCTTATGGCAGTTCATGCCCGCTACCGGCAGGCATTACGGCTTGGAAAAAACACCGGTTTACGACGGCAGGCACGACGTTTACGCAGCCACCGATGCCGCACTCAACTACCTGCAATACCTATACGGACTGTTCGGCGACTGGCCGCTTGCATTTTCCGCCTACAACTGGGGGGAAGGCAATGTCGGACGCGCCATCAACCGCGCACGGGCGCAAGGTCTCGAACCAACCTACGAAAACCTGCGTATGCCCAATGAAACGCGTAACTACGTCCCCAAACTCCTTGCCGTACGCAACATTATCGCCAACCCCCAATCCTTCGGCATCAGCATCAGCGATATAGACAACAAACCGTATTTTCAGGCAATCGAACTGGACCACCCCATCGATAATGAAGCCATTACCCGGCTTGCCGGCATTACACAAAGCGAGCTGCTCGCCCTAAACCCGGCATTCAACGTCCCTGCGTTCATTCCTAAAAGCAAACGCAAGCTGCTGCTCCCCGTTGGGTCCGTACAAACCTTTCAAAGCAACTATCTGAACTCAAGCCCTGACAGCCTGTTTTCTTGGGAAACCTACACCCCCGCATCGAAAACTGCTCTGTCCGACATTGCTTCTGCAACCGGTATGAGCATTGCCGACATCAAACGCCTCAACAACCTGAACGGCAACCTGGTTAACGCAGGACGCAGCATCCTCATTACCAAAAACAGTCCTGCCCTTCAGACGGCATTTGAATCCATCGCCTCCGTCGACATTGACAATACGCCCGACACCTATCGTTCCAACATGCCGGCGGAACCTGTCAACATTACCCTTTCAGCCGTTCAAGTTCAACCTATACAGGCTGCAAATGTTGCCGTTACACCCATAGAGTCGGTAACTCCCGCTCCGAAAAACGATTCACTCATCGTACAAAATCAAACCGGCATAGAAGACATCGCACAGGTTCTGTCCCAAAAACAAACGCCCATGCCGTCTGAAACACCCATGCCGTCTGAAGTTAAGGTTACCGAACCTGCACAAAACATCACTCAAAACGATGTACAGGCAGAAGACGAACTTATGCAGCTTATCGCACAAAATAATTTGCGCAGGCTGGCAGAAGAAAGTGTTTCCAACGTTATCAACGTACCTGATTCTGTTGCCGAACATAAAATTTCCGCACCCTCCCAGCATATTATTGTTGCCAACAACAAACGGCAAACCCGTTTGGAAACACGTATAGCCAAAGCTGCCGACGGCGAAGCCGAAACCTCCCCACTCCATACCAGCATCCACCGTGTTGTAGAAGGCGACACCCTATTCAACATTGCCAAACGCTACAACGTCAGCGTAGCCGACCTGATTGTCGCCAACAACATCAAAGGCAACACCATCCAAAAAGGGCAAGTACTCCGTCTGGCACAGGCAGCCCCTGCCCAAACCCGTATTGAAAAAGTATCCTACACAGCGCGCAAAGGCGACACCTTCAAAAGTATCGCCGCGCGCTTCAATATCCATATCGACGACATCCGCCGGCTCAATCCCAACCTGGACACCATCAATCCGGGACAGAGGGTCAAACTGATTGGGAGCTGATTCAAGCGAAGTGCATGACAGGGTTTAATAACCCTGTCATCATCTACATTTTCAAATACCGTCATGAAACTTATCAAATACCTTCAATATCAAGGCATAGGGAGCAGAAAACAATGCCAGTGGCTGATTGTCGGCGGTTATGTTTTCATCAACGGCACTTGTATAGATGATGCCGATACGGACATTGATTCCGCATCCGTCCATACCTTAGACGTAGACAGCAAAGCAGTAACCGTTATTCCCGAACCTTATTTCTATATCCTGCTCAACAAACCCGCAGATTACGAAACTTCACACAAACCGAAGCACTACCGCAGCATATTCAGCCTGTTCCCCGACAATATGCGCAATATTGACATGCAGGCAGTCGGCAGGCTAGATGCAGATACGACCGGCGTATTACTGATTACCAACGATGGCAAACTGAATCACAACCTTACCTCTCCGAGCCGTAAGATTCCCAAATTATACGAGGTAACACTCAAGCATCCTGCTGACGGAATGCTCTGTGAAATGCTAAAAAACGGCGTCCTGCTTCATGATGAAAATGAAACCGTTTGCGCCGCTGATGCCGTTTTGGAAAACCCGACCACCCTGCTGCTGACCATTACCGAAGGAAAATACCACCAAGTCAAACGCATGGTCGCCGCCGCCGGCAACCGCGTGCAGCATCTTCACCGCAGACAATTCGCACATCTGGAAACAGAAAACCTCAAATCCGGGGAATGGAAATTTATCGAATACCCCAAATTCTGAAAAAAATCCATTATTTCCTTATATTCAAATACATACATTTAAAATGAATAATTTAACCAAAATTAACTCAAAAACAGCCGGTTTGCGATATAATCCGCTCGTCTGAGTAACGCCTGTTCAAGCAGGCTTATGAGTAAGACGTTTTCCCCGTAATGTGTTTGGCCATCTATACTTTCCCCTTGTATAGATAGTTTTTTTTATCTTCGTTTACTACACATACTACATATGTTACTGACGCAGCATTCCCAATCATATGACATATGAAATTTCATTTCACCGTCCCAGTGTAGAAAAATAAACGATTAATCTATCTATAAAATCTGATTCAATCCTTGTTGATTTATGCAAATTAGCAATATCCCCTATAAAATATAACTCCATCAGTGAAAATAACTATACACTTAAAAAACAATCAGTCAGTTCCTGTTAAAAAACGCGTGTAGAATTTCCATCTCATCTTAATCAAACACTGTTGCAATATGTCTTCCAACACCAATCGTCAAACCTGGTCCAGCCGATTAACCTATATCCTGACTGTTGCCGGAGCAACTGTCGGCTTCGGCGCGACGTGGCGTTTTCCCTACCTTGTCGGCGAAAACGGCGGCGGCGCGTATGTATTTTTATTCTGTATCGCCATGCTCGTTATCGGCATACCGATGATTTTAGTAGAAAACGTCATCGGACGGCGCAAAGGCGTGAACGCGCTGGACGCGTTCGGCGGCTCTATGAACGGCAAACCCGTTGCCAAAATTTGGAAGCTGGTCGGCTGGATGGGCTTGGTCGGTGCGTTCGGCATTATGGCGTATTACATGGTGCTCGGTGGCTGGGTAATCAGCTATATCGTTAATATTATTAGCGGAAACCTGAATATTTCCAGCCCTGTCAACGGCGAACTGACAAAAAGCTTCTTTACCGAACATATCGAAAACAGTCCTTGGGAAATTGCGTTCTACACGTTCTTATTTGTCGTTGTGAACCAATGGATTTTGGTCAAAGGCGTTATCGGCGGTATTGAAAAAGCAGCGAAATACCTGATGCCGCTGCTGTTTTTGTTCCTGATTGCCATGGTCGTGCGCAACGTTACCCTTCCTGGCGCAATGGAAGGGCTTACTTTCTATCTGAAGCCTGATTTCAGCAAGATTACCACTGAGCTTTTCGTCTTCGTTTTGGGACAAGTATTTTTCGCCTTGAGCTTGGGTTTCGGCGTGATGATTACCTTATCCAGCTATCTGGATAAAAACGAAAATCTGGTTCAGACGGCAGTTATCACGGCAATTACCAATACCATCATCGCCGTACTTGCGGGCTTTATGATTTTCCCGTCGCTCTTCAGCTTCGGCGTCGCGCCCAATTCCGGCCCGACTTTGGTATTCCAAAGTTTGCCGATTGTGTTCTCACATATGTGGGCAGGACCCGTGTTCGCCGTCATTTTCTTCTCGCTGCTCCTGATTGCCGCGTTGACAACTTCGCTGACGATTTATGAAGTGTTGATTACGACCATTCAGGAAAAAACCAAAATCCGCCGTACCGCCGCGATTACAATTGTATTGGCCGCCATCTTCGTTTTCGGCAACATCCCGTCTATTTTGAGCTATGGCCCGTGGAAAGACGTTTCCGTGTTCGGCAAAAATATTTTCGATGCCTTCGACTACATCAGCGGCAACATCTTGTTTATGCTGACCGCGCTCGGCTCTGCACTGTTTGTCGGTTTTGTGATGAAGGACGAAGCGAAGGAAGAATTGCTTTATAAAGGCAACCATACGACGGTCAATATTTGGTTCGCCTATGTAAAATACCTCGTGCCCCTCGTAATCCTGCTGATTTTTGTCAGCAACCTTTTCTGATTTACACCAATTAATGCCGTCTGAAAGCCATACTGACTTCAGACGGCATTGCTTTTATTTCCACTCCAATATCCGAAATGCTAAAATCCGAACAAATTTATCAGGTTCTTAAGTTCGATTAAAATTTCCCGAGTAACCGGTAATTCGCTCGCTTAGACAATAATCCTTTGAAACAGGTAGAATCAGCCCTCAATGGGAAACACCCTTAGGGCGGCATGTAAAATTAAAAATCCCGCATGCCGAATTATCAGGAATACCTTTTATGAACAGACAAAAAGTAATCGCTATCGACGGTCCGGGCGCATCAGGCAAGGGAACGGTAGCCTCCCGAGTCGCAGCCGCATTGGGATATGACTATCTCGATTCTGGAGCACTTTACCGTCTGACCGCACTGTATGCACAAAAACAAGGCGTGGAATGGCACGATGAAGAAAATGTTTCCGCACTTGCCGAAAAACTGCCCGCCGTATTTTCAGGCAGCTGCATCCTGCTCGACAGCGAAGATGTTTCAGACGGCATCCGGACAGAAGCCATCGGCATGGGCGCATCCGCCGTTGCACAATTGCCTAAAGTCCGTGCCGCACTGCTGCAACGCCAACGTGATTTTCTGACCGAAAAAGGACTGGTCGCCGACGGACGGGACATCGGATCAGTCATTTTCCCCCAAGCCGAACTCAAAATCTTCCTGACGGCAGAATCCAAAATCAGAGCCGAACGCCGCGCCAAACAAATCGGCATTCCCTGCGAAGGTTTGGCATTCGAGCGCATCCTGTCCGACATCGAAACCAGAGACGAGGCAGACCGAAACCGCACGCTCGCCCCCCTGAAACAACAGCCCGATGCCCTGCTTTTGGATACGAGCCGCCTGACTATAGAAGAAACTGTAAAAAAAGTGCTTGATTGGTATCGTAAAGTTTAAATTTTCAGGTATAATTACCCACATTACGTTTCAGACGGCATAAAAATCCCCCATATGCCGTCTGAAACCTTATTTACCCGTCTGCCCTGCCAAGGACGGCAGACATCCACCAACCCACCCCGCACCCCTTGGCGGTGTACCGAAAAGAGTTATATATGTCTATGGAAAATTTTGCTCAGCTGTTGGAAGAAAGCTTTACCCTGCAAGAAATGAACCCGGGTGAGGTGATTACCGCTGAAGTAGTGGCAATCGACCAAAACTTCGTTACCGTAAACGCAGGTCTGAAATCAGAATCCCTGATCGATGTAGCTGAATTCAAAAACGCTCAAGGCGAAATTGAAGTTAAAGTCGGCGACTTCGTTACCGTTACCATCGAATCCGTCGAAAACGGCTTCGGCGAAACCAAACTGTCCCGCGAAAAAGCCAAACGCGCAGCCGATTGGATTGCCCTGGAAGAAGCGATGGAAAACGGCGACATCCTGTCCGGCGTTATCAATGGCAAAGTCAAAGGCGGCCTGACTGTTATGATCAACAGCATCCGCGCATTCCTGCCGGGTTCTTTGGTTGACGTACGTCCTGTAAAAGACACTTCTCACTTCGAAGGCAAAGAAATCGAATTCAAAGTGATCAAACTGGACAAAAAACGCAACAACGTTGTTGTGTCCCGCCGCGCTGTTCTGGAAGCCACTCTGGGCGAAGAGCGCAAAGCCTTGCTGGAAAACCTGCAAGAAGGCTCTATCATCAAAGGTATCGTTAAAAACATTACCGATTACGGTGCATTCGTTGACTTGGGCGGCATCGACGGTCTGCTGCACATCACCGACTTGGCATGGCGCCGTGTGAAACACCCGAGCGAAGTTCTGGAAGTCGGTCAAGAAGTAGAAGCTAAAGTCCTGAAATTCGACCAAGACAAACAACGCGTTTCTCTGGGTATGAAACAACTGGGCGAAGATCCTTGGAGCGGCCTGACCCGCCGTTACCCGCAAGGCACCCGCCTGTTCGGTAAAGTATCCAACCTGACTGACTACGGTGCATTCGTTGAAATCGAACAAGGCATTGAAGGTTTGGTACACGTTTCCGAAATGGATTGGACCAACAAAAACGTACATCCGAGCAAAGTTGTACAATTGGGCGACGAAGTCGAAGTAATGATCCTCGAAATCGATGAAAGCCGCCGCCGTATCTCTTTGGGTATGAAACAATGCCAAGCGAATCCTTGGGAAGAGTTTGCCGCCAACCACAACAAAGGCGACAAGATTTCCGGTGCCGTTAAATCCATTACCGATTTCGGTATCTTCGTCGGTCTGCCCGGCGGCATCGACGGTCTGGTTCACTTGTCTGACCTCTCTTGGACCGAAGCCGGAGAAGAAGCCGTACGCAAATACAAAAAAGGCGAAGAAGTTGAAGCCGTTGTATTGGCAATCGATGTTGAAAAAGAACGCATTTCCCTGGGTATCAAACAACTGGAAGGCGATCCGTTCGGCAACTTCATCAGCGTAAACGACAAAGGATCTCTGGTTAAAGGTTCTGTAAAATCTGTTGACGCTAAAGGCGCAGTAGTTTCCCTGTCTGAAGAGGTTGAAGGTTACCTGCCTGCTTCTGAATTCGCTGCTGACCGCGTTGAAGACCTGACTACCAAACTGAAAGAAGGCGACGAAGTTGAAGCCGTTATCGTTACCGTTGACCGCAAAAACCGCAGCATCCGTCTGTCTGTAAAAGCGAAAGACGCTAAAGAAAACCGCGAAGCACTGAATTCAGTTAATGCTGCTGCAACTGCCAATGCCGGTACCACCAGCTTAGGCGACCTGTTGAAAGCCAAACTGTCCGGCGAACAAGAATAAGGTTGCAGACATGACAAAGTCTGAGTTAATGATTCGTTTGGCAGAAGTGTTTGCCGCTAAAAACGGTACCCATCTTCTGGCAAAAGACGTAGAGTACAGCGTAAAAGTCTTGGTCGATACCATGACCCGATCGCTTGCCCGAGGTCAACGCATCGAAATTCGAGGTTTCGGCAGCTTCGATTTGAACCATCGTCCTGCCCGTATCGGTCGCAACCCTAAAACCGGGGAACGAGTGGAGGTACCTGAAAAATATGTACCCCATTTCAAACCCGGTAAGGAGTTGCGTGAACGGGTCGACTTGGCTTTAAAAGAAAATGCCAACTGAACTTTAGCATTAAAAACGCCGCGTTACAGCGGCGTTTTTCTTATTCAGCCTGTCTGTGTCCCTTTCCTTTCTATAGAAAGCTCCAAGCCCATGGAAAATCATTTATAATACCAATCCCTGTTAATATATTCCTCACAACTGCTAAAATTATAACAAGGTTAAACATGAGTAATAGAGACCAACTTTTTCAGGCTCCTCCATTTGAAAACCACAGTCCGCTGACCTGGTATCAGGCTGCTTCCCAATCGCCTAATTTTATCCATGATCAGGCACAGGCAAACGCCATTGAATACCTCGACAGACTCTGGACCGAGCTGATGATGTTCAAACGCAAAAGAAACCGTTTTTTAGGTAGGAGTTTGCGTTCTCCGCAAGTCCCCAAAGGGCTTTATTTCTATGGTGGTGTCGGCCGGGGTAAAAGCTTTTTGATGGATGCTTTTTTCGGTTGTCTCCCTTACCGCCGCAAACGCCGCGTTCACTTTCATGCTTTTATGGCGGAAATCCATCAGCGCCTGAAAGTACTAAAGAGCGAAGCCAATCCGTTGAAATCCGTTGCCGCCGAGATTGCCAAAGAAACCCGCGTATTGTGCTTTGACGAATTCCATGTAAGCGATATTGCAGACGCAATGATTTTAGGCCGTCTGCTGGAAAACCTACTAAACGAAGGTGTCGTTTTGGTGGCAACTTCAAACTACGCCCCTTCCGAACTCTACCCACAAGGTCAAAACCGAAGCAGTTTTCTTCCCACAATTGCACTCATCGAATCCAGCCTGACAGTCTTAAATGTTGACGGAGGGGAAGACTACCGACTGCGAACCCTTCGCCCTGCCGAGATTTTCTTTACGCCTGCCGATGAAGAAAATGAGGCGAAACTGGCAAAACTGTTCAAAGAAATGGCAGGTATTACCGATTTAAATCCCGGCATCAGCACTATCCACGGTCGGGAAATTCCTCACAAAGCCGAGTCCGGTCGCGCCATATGGTTTGATTTCCGCGCACTGTGCTTTGGCCCCCGTTCACAGTCCGACTATCTATATTTGGCAGAACATTATGAAATGGTTTTTCTCTCAGGTTTGGAAAAACTCTCTCCCCAAGAAAAGGCAGAAGCACGACGTCTGACTTGGCTGATTGATGTCCTTTATGATTTCCGAGTCAAACTGTGTGCCACCAGCGCGGTAGATGTCAACCATATCTATACAGAAGGTGATTTTGCCGAAGAATTTACCCGTACTGCCAGCCGGATGGTTGAAATGCAGTCCGAAGTTTATTTGGAACAACCTCACTTGACCTTATCCCCGAAGGATTAGGTTAGATAAATTTTTCTCGATAAAATAATACTGTCTCTAACTTTCATAAATAAAAAATAAGGATATAGCATGGCGATTGAACGCACCGTTTCCATTATCAAACCCGATGCCGTCGGCAAAAACGTTATCGGTAAAATATACAGCCGTTTTGAAGAAAACGGTTTGAAAATCGTTGCGGCCAAAATGAAACAGCTTACCCTCAAAGAGGCTCAGGAATTCTATGCGATTCACAAAGAGCGTCCCTTCTATGCCAAATTGGTTGAATTTATGACCAGTGGTCCTGTAATGATTCAGATTTTGGAAGGGGAAAATGCCGTTCTGAAAAACCGGGAGCTGATGGGGGCAACCAATCCTGCCGAAGCAGCCGAAGGTACGATACGGGCAGACTTTGCCACCTCTGTCAGTATTAACGCCGTACACGGTTCTGACAGTACGGAAAACGCCGCCTTGGAAATTGCCTACTTCTTCAGCCAAACCGAAATCTGCCCACGTTAATATAATACACCTACACAGACCCATTATCAGACGGCATGAAACCTGTCCATGCCGTCTGAAAGTTCTGTTGCAAAGGCTTTCAATCAAATTTATCTAACCAACCATTTTGTGAAAAGCCTAATTTAAGAAATATAACCACATGAAAACCAATCTGCTCAACTACGACCTCCAAGGGCTGACCCGGCACTTTGCCGATATGGGCGAAAAACCTTTCCGCGCCAAACAAGTTATGCGTTGGATACACCAATCTGGCGCGCAAAATTTTGATGAAATGACCGACTTGGCAAAATCGTTGCGCTATAAATTAAATGAACAGGCAAGCATCGATATTCCTAAGCTTATGATGTCGCAAGAATCTTCAGACGGCACCCGCAAATGGCTTTTAGATGTCGGAACGGGAAACGGAGTAGAAACCGTCTTTATCCCCGAATCCGAACGCGGCACACTCTGTATTTCCTCTCAGGTCGGCTGCGCGTTGGAATGCACATTTTGTTCGACCGGCAGACAAGGTTTCAACCGCAATCTGAGTGCAGCCGAGATTATCGGCCAATTGTGGTGGGCAAACAAAGCCATGGGGGTTACTCCGAAAAATGAGCGCGTAATTTCCAACGTCGTCATGATGGGTATGGGAGAGCCAATGGCAAATTTTGAAAATGTCGTTACCGCCCTGAGTATTATGTTAGATGATCATGGCTATGGTCTAAGCCGCCGCCGCGTAACGGTTTCCACCTCGGGTATGGTTCCCCAGATGGATAAACTGCGTGATACCATGCCTGTAGCTTTGGCTGTTTCTCTCCATGCTTCCAATGACGAAGTCCGTAATAAAATCGTACCGCTAAATAAAAAATACCCGCTGAAAGAATTAATGGCAGCATGCCAGCGCTATTTAGTCAAAGCACCCAGGGATTTTATTACTTTCGAGTATGTGATGCTGGACGGTGTCAACGATAAGGCACAACATGCATACGAACTTATTGAACTGGTCAAAGATGTTCCCTGCAAATTCAATTTAATCCCGTTTAATCCTTTCCCTAATTCGGGATATGAACGTTCAAGTAACGAAAACATCCGTATTTTTAGAGATATCCTGCAACAAGCCGGATTTGTCGTTACCGTTCGAAAAACTCGTGGCGACGATATCGATGCCGCTTGCGGACAATTAGCAGGCCAGGTTCAGGATAAAACACGCCGTCAGCAAAAATGGCAACAGATTTTAATCGAACAACAGGGGGAATTATGATGCCCTTTCATATATCCAAAAAATTGTTCTTCTTAGCTGTGATTGCTCTAAGCGCATGCAGCACCTCTTATCAACCCTCAAGCGCAGAAAAAGCCAATCAGGTTTCCAACATTAAAACCCAATTGGCCATGGAGTATATGCGCGGGCAAGACTACCGCCAGGCAACGGCAAGTATTGAAGATGCACTGAAAACAGACAGCAAAAACGAACTTGCCTGGCTTGTCCGTGCCGAAATCTATCAATATCTGAAAGTAAATGATAAAGCTCAGGAGAGTTTCCTGCAGGCACTCTCCCTAAAACCCGACAACGCTGAAATCAACAATAACTACGGCTGGTTCTTATGCGGCACGCTCAACCGGCCTGCAGAAGCGATGCCACACTTTGATAAAGCATTGGCAGATCCTACCTACCCGACTCCGTTTGTTGCCAATTTGAATAAAGGCATATGCAGTGCAAAACAAGGGCAGCTTGGATTGGCAGAAGCCTACTTAGAACGTTCACTTGCCGCACAGCCGCAATTTCCTCCTGCATTTAAAGAGCTGGCACGTACTAAAATGCTTGCTGGCCAATTGAATGATGCGGACTATTATTTTAAAAAATACCAAAGTAAGGTTGAAGTCCTACAGGCGGATGATTTGCTGCTTGGTTGGAAAATTGCCAAATCTCTCGGAAACTTACAGGCAGCATACGAATATGAAGCACAGTTGCAGGCAAACTTCCCTTACTCAGAAGAATTACAGACTGTTATCACAGGTCAATAAACAGATTCGAACCTTATGAACACACTCCAACGCCGTAAGACACACCAAGTCCATATCGATCACCTCATTGTCGGTTCAGAAGCACCCGTCATCATCCAATCCATGACCAACACCGACACCGCAGATGCCCAAGCCACTGCATTGCAGGTCAAAGAATTAAGCGATGCAGGATCAGAAATGGTGCGTATTACTGTTAACAGTCCCGAAGCAGCATCTAAAGTTGCAGAAATCCGCCAACGCTTAGACGATATGGGCTATCCCACCCCCCTTATTGGCGATTTCCATTTCAACGGTGAACGCCTTTTGGCCGAATTTCCCGATTGCGGTAAAGCCCTGTCTAAATATCGCATCAATCCCGGCAATGTCGGTAAAGGTGCAAAAGGCGATGAAAAATTTGCCTTTATGATTCGGACGGCTGCAGAAAACAACAAAGCTGTCCGCATCGGCGTAAACTGGGGTTCTTTGGATCAAAGCCTTGCCAAGCGCATGATGGATGCCAATCAGGCATCTGCCTCTCCAAAACCTCCTCAGGAAATTATGAAAGAAGCCCTGATTGTTTCCGCCTTGGAATCTGCCGAAAAAGCCGTTCGGCTAGGATTACCCGAAGACAAAATTATCCTTTCGTGTAAAGTCAGCTCCGTCCAAGACCTGATTCAAGTCTACCGAGAATTGGGTAGGCGCTGCGCCTATCCCCTTCATTTGGGATTAACCGAAGCAGGGATGGGCAGCAAAGGCATTGTCGCATCTACGGCAGCCCTTTCCGTCTTATTGCAGGAAGGAATCGGGGATACAATCCGCATTTCACTAACTCCGGAACCGGGAAGTTCTCGAACACAGGAAGTTATCGTCGGACAAGAAATTTTACAGACCATGGGGCTGCGTTCATTTACACCTATGGTAACTGCCTGTCCGGGCTGCGGGCGTACAACCAGTACCGTATTTCAAGAGCTGGCACAAGATGTTCAAAATTACCTGCGCCAAAAAATGTCTATATGGCGTACCCTTTATCCTGGGGTTGAATCCCTGAACGTTGCCGTAATGGGCTGCGTTGTCAATGGGCCTGGAGAAAGCAAATTGGCCGACATCGGAATCAGCCTTCCCGGTACAGGGGAAACACCCGTCGCACCTGTTTATGTGGATGGGGAGCGCAAAATAACACTGAAAGGTGATAATATTGCAACTGAATTCCTAGCTATTGTAGAGGAATATGTTAAAACCAATTATGGCGAAAACAGTTCTAAACGCGATAAAGGAAAAGTCATCCCGATACAGTCTCTATAAAACAAATGCCGTCTGAACATTTCAGACGGCATTTGTTTTCTCTCCCAATTAATCAAAGCTGTAAAGAAGCACGGTTCTCCAAGATTTGATCAATCAGACCATATTCTTTAGCCTCTTCGGCGGACATGAAGTTGTCGCGGTCAGTGTCGCGTTCCAAATCTGCCAAGTCTCGGCCACAGTGTTTGGCCATCAGGCGATTGAGTTTTTCTTTGATTTTCAACAGTTCGCGTGCGTGAATCTCAATATCAGATGCCTGACCACCCAAACCGCCGCTGATTAAAGGTTGGTGAATCATGATACGGCTGTTGGGCAAGGCGAAACGTTTGCCTTTCTCGCCTGCCGACAGCAGGAATGCACCCATGCTTGCCGCTTGCCCCAAGCACAAAGTAGAGACATTAGGTTTGATGAAATTCATAGTATCGTAAATCGACATACCTGCTGTTACCGAACCGCCGGGCGAATTGATGTAAAAGAAAATATCTTTGTCCGGATTTTCACTTTCCAAAAACAACAGCTGGGCGACCACTAAATTGGCGGACTCATCGGTTACCGGACCGACTAAAAATACGATGCGTTCTTTTAAAAGGCGCGAGTAAATATCAAATGCACGCTCACCACGACCGCTTTGTTCGATAACGGTAGGAACGAGGTAATTATTGAAATCGAAGGACATTCTTGTCTCCTGTCAATGTTACGAAAGCACCAAAGGGACGCTTTGGTGCTTTCAAGTTGCCTGTTTCAGACAAACCTTTGAAGATGATTAGGCTTGTGCACCCATCACTTCGTCAAAAGACAAAGCTTTTTCGCTTACTTTGGCTTTGCCCAAAACGAAATCAACAACGTTGCTTTCTACTGCCAAAGAAGTCGGACCTTGCAAACGGGAAGGCTCTGCGTAGTACCAGTCAATCACTTCTTGAGGATCTTCGTAGCTTTCTGCGAAGTTGGCAACAACGGCTTTGATTTGCTCTTCAGTCGGTTCCAGTTTGTTTTCATCAACCAGTTTGGCCAAAATCAGACCCAAAGATACGCGGCGTTCGGCTTGTTCTTTGAACATATCCAAAGGCAGATCCATCTTGGCAGCATCAGCCATGCCTTGGTTAACAAAATTTTGTTTCATTTCATTTGCCAAGCGTGCGGCTTCTTCATTTACCAAAGCAACAGGTGCTTTCAGCTCTACGGCTTTGAGCAGCGCGTTCATGACAGATTCTTTGGTTTGTTCGTTTACGCGGCGTTCCACTTCGCGACCGACGTTTTTCTTCACTTCTTCGCGCATTTTGGCCACGTCGCCGTCGGCAATACCCAATGCTTTAGCAAAATCGGCATCAACTTCAGGCAAAGTAGCTTCAGATACGTTGTTCAATGTGATGGTGAAGACAGCGGATTTACCGGCAACGTCTTTACCGTGGTAGTCTTCAGGGAAATTGACGGTAACGTCTTTGCTTTCTCCAGCCTTCATACCGACTACGCCAGCTTCAAATTCAGGCAACATTTGACCTGCGCCCAATAAGAAGGCGTAGTTTTTGGATGCGCCGCCGGCAAAAGGTTCGCCGTCGATTTTGCCTTTGAAGTCGATGATGACACGGTCGCCGTTTTGGGCTTCGCGTTCAACATGGTTAAAGCGGGTGCGTTGTTTACGCAGGATTTCTACGGTTTGGTCTACTTCAGCATCACCGACGGAAGCGGTTACTTTTTCAACTTCTTGTGCAGACAAATCGCCAATAACGACTTCAGGGAATACTTCGAAAATCGCAGCAATTTTCAGGGATTCTTTATCATCTTGTTCTTCAACGCCTTCGAAACGCGGATAGCCGGCAACTTTCAATTCTTGGGCAACGGCAACATCGTAGAAGCGGCGTTGAACCATTTCATTGATGACATCATTTTGAGCACTTGCACCGTACATTTGGGCAATCATTTTTAAAGGTGCTTTACCCGGGCGGAAACCGTCGATTTTTGCACGGCGCTGGGTTTGTTTCAGTTTTTTATCGGTTTCTGCGTTAATTTCGGACCAAGGCAGAGACAACACTACTTTGCGTTCCAGATTTTCTAAAGTTTCAACAGTTACGCTCATCATAAGCCCTTAAATTTGTTGTGTTGATAAAATGATAAACCTTCTTCCCTGCATGGGGAAGCAAACAGCGCAACGGTACGGATATTTGAACCGCATTGCCGCAAAGGGGAAATTTTAGCTGGCAAGTATATCACAATGTTCCGCCTGAAACATAATATGCCGTCTGAAACGCCAATTCCGCCGTTCAGACGGCATTTTGCGATATGGGCTATAAATGGTCCTTGTGCGCCAAAATCTTACGGCTGCCATTCATATCGGCAGGGGAAACGACACCTGCATTTTCGAGTGCTTCCATCAGGTTTGCTGCGCGGTTATAGCCGATGCGCAACTGACGTTGCAGGGAAGAGATGGAAGTTTTTTTGCTTTCCAAAATGTAAGCAACGGCTTGGTCAAACAATTCGTCGCTTCCCGCATTCGGATTGACGATATTGGTGGTTTCCAGTGCAGCTTCGCCGCTGAGCAAGCCTTCGATATAGTCGGCGTGGGCTTGCGACTTGACATAGTTGACGACTTGATGAACTTCGTCATCTGAAACAAACGCGCCTTGCAGTCGGGTTGGTTCTGCACTTCCCGGCTGCAGGAATAATGAGTCGCCGTATTTCAACAGCTCGTCCGCACCCATTTGGTCAAGGATGGTACGGCTGTCGATTTTGCTTTGTACGGTAAACGCCATACGCGTCGGGATGTTCGCCTTAATCAAGCCGGTGACGACATCGACGCTCGGACGTTGGGTCGCGACAATCATGTGAATACCTGCCGCACGCGCTTTTTGGGCAAGGCGTGCGATTTGCTGCTCGACGGATTTGCGTTCGGTCATCATCAGGTCTGCCAACTCGTCGATAACGACCACAATCAATGGTAATTTTTCCAAGGGTTCCGGATTATCCAGAGACAGGCTGAAAGGATTCAACAGCGGCTTACCGGCCGCTTTGGCAGCCTCGACTTTTTGATTGAAGCCCTCCAAGTTGCGCACACCTGCATGCGAGAGCAGGCGGTAACGTTTTTCCATTTCGGCGACGCACCAGTTCAACGCCTGCCCCGCTTCACGCATATCGGTAACGACCGGGCAAAGCAGGTGCGGAATACCATCGTAAATGCTCAATTCAAGCATTTTCGGATCAATCATGATGAAGCGGACTTCTTCCGGCGTAGCTTTGAAAAGCATGGACATAATCATGCCGTTCACGCCGACGGATTTGCCCGAACCGGTCATACCGGCGACCAAAAGGTGCGGCATTTTCGCCAAGTCGCCGACAACGGGCGTACCCGCAATGTCTTTACCCAATGCGACGGTCAGCTTGGATTTGGCTTCGGTAAACACGGGCGAAGACAAGATTTCGCTCAACATCACGTCTTGGCGTTTATCGTTGGGCAACTCGATGCCCATCGTGTTTTTGCCTGCGATGGTTTCTACGATACGTACGGATTGCAGCGACATGGAACGCGCCAAATCTTTAGATAAAGCAACAATTTGGCTACCTTTTATGCCTTGCGCGGGTTCAATTTCATAACGCGTAATTACAGGGCCGGAAGTGGCAGAAACGACTTGCACGCCGATGCCGAATTCTGCCAACTTGGATTCAATCAGTTCGGCAGTGCGCTCCAATTCGGCAGGATTGATGCTGACCGGCTCGTTGTCGGGAAGGCGCAACAGATTCAACGCAGGCTTGTGATATTCTCCATTACTCTGGACTTCGTTATCTTCAAACAACGAAGCTTGGATTTTAGGCGGCGGCGCAACAGAGACTGCTACAGATTTGCGGTTGCTGGTACTGCCTTCGAGTGAGATAACGGGCTTGGCGGTAATATTTTTAGCCTCTTTTACCATACGGCGGGTGTTTAGGGTATCGACACTGTCTTTTTTGGTATTAGGACGGCGTTTTCCCAGTGATGATATTTTTCTACCCGATACGGCCAGACAATTTTGAATCGTCCTACTTGTACCGTTCAACACTTCCAGCCATGAAACCTGTACCAGCAAAGACACTGATAACAACAAAACAACCAAAATAATCAAGAGGCTGCCCGATTTTCCCAATAACCATGCAAATATAGCGCCGACACGTATACCTACCATACCGCCCGCACCGACCGGCAAGGATTCACTATATTTTCCGCCCAGCACAAAATATTCCAAAACAGGGCTGAATACTGTCAAGATAAAAAGTGCGGCGACGGCGATTTTGTGGTTGTACGAACTGGGTAGTGCCGGTTTGGCATGTAGACGGAAATTTTTATACAACATCACGCAGGCAGCAACTATCCACCACCAGAACGACCAGCCGAAAAGATAATAACCGACATCAGCAATATATGCTCCGAACAAACCTCCCCAATTGGCGGCATCTTCCACAACCGGCGAACTACGCGACCAAGACGGATCCCCCATATCGAAACTAATCAGGGAAATCGTCAGATACAGGGTTGCCGCCAAGCCCATCAGCCACAATGCGTCGGCGATTAGATTGACGACATGTTCGGGACGTGCCTTCTTTGCTTCGGTTTTTTGCAATTCTTTAGCAGCTTTGAGCTGTTCGGAAACCTTATTGCCCCTTGTCCCATTGTCTTTCTTGCGGGAAGAATTTTGAGACTGGTTTGCCGCCCTGCCTTTTGTGATTTTCTTATTGGATTTTTCTGTCATGCCGTATTACCGGAAAATGCCGTCTGAAAACACCGGACGGCTTGCGGATTAAATATGAAATGTCGGATTATACTCCATTTCGCCCATTTTCATGCCCCTATGGACCGCTGCCGCATACCGAAGCTTATACTTGATGCGCAAAATATGTATTTTTACGCAGGATTACGGCAAACCAGTATAATCCGTGCCGTTTGAACCGACTGAAAGAAGATAGTATGAACCAATTGAAACTTGCCGTTTCCGGTGCTCAGATTTTATTCGTTGCATTCGGCGCAATGGTGCTGGTTCCCCTGCTGACGGGACTGAACCCGGCACTTGCTCTTTTAGGGGCAGGCATAGGAACCTTATTGTTCCAAATTACCACCAAACGCAAAGTGCCTATTTTTCTAGGCTCTTCTTTTGCGTTTATCGCGCCGATTATCTACGCTATCGGCGAATGGGGTCTGCCCTCCACCATGTTCGGATTGTTTGCTGCGGGATTTATGTATTTTGTATTTGCCGCACTAATCCGCTGGCGCGGACTTGCTGCCGTTCATAGGCTGCTGCCGCCAGTCGTCATCGGTCCGGTCATTATGGTTATCGGCTTGTCGGTCGCTGTAGCGGCAAGCAGTATGGCAATGGGACAGGCAAACGGAAAACAGGTCATCGATTATACCGATTCCCTGATTCTTTCCGGCTTTACCTTTGCCATTACCGCCATCGTATCGGTTTTCGGCAGCAGGATGATGAAGCTGATCCCTATTTTAATCGGTGTTGCCTCCGGTTATGCCCTTGCACTGCTGATGGGGCTGGTCGACACGGCCAGCATGACACATGCACCTTGGTTTGCCGTCCCGCATTTTGAAACACCACAAGTCAACTGGCAGGCTGCTCTGTTTATGTTGCCGGTTGCAATTGCTCCGGCCATCGAACACATCGGCGGCATCATGGCAATCGGTAATGTAACGGGAAAAGACTACACAAAAGACCCCGGCTTGGACAAAACCCTTACAGGCGATGGTTTGGGCGTATGCATTGCCGGCTTGATCGGCGGCCCGCCGGTTACAACTTACGGTGAAGTAACGGGTGCTGTGATGATTACTAAAAACAGCAACCCCGTCATTATGACTTGGGCTGCAGTTTTTGCCATCTGTATGGCATTCTTCGGCAAATTCAATGCATTCTTGGCCTCCATCCCGATGCCTGTTATGGGCGGCATCATGCTGCTGCTTTTCGGTACGATTGCCTCTTTGGGCATCAAAACCCTGATTGATGCCAAAGTCGATTTGATGCTGCCGAAAAACCTGGTTATCGTCAGCTCGGTACTGACGACGGGTATCGGTGGTATGACGCTCAAACTGGGCAGCTTCAGCTTTGCCGGGGTCGGTTTGTGCGCCGTACTTGCCATTGTGCTAAACCGCCTGCTCCCCGACTCCAGAGAGAGCTGATTGACGATATAAATGCCGTCTGAACATTCTTCAGATGGCATTCTATTTACTTCAAATGCTGGATTAAAGAACTGACCGTTCCGCCATAATAGGCAGACGATGTGCAATAAACCGTCTCCAAACTGCACTGTCCCTGCGCACCATATTTTTTGATGCACTGGTTGAGGGCAATCTGATGGACACTAGTAAAGCGTGGCGAAGTAATCACAACAGCATTACCGGTACGCACTCCACCCTCTGCTTTCGGATACGCCAATGCAACGCAAGTATTTTTCAACGGCACGACAGAACGGCATCCAGTTGCCTGATCTTCACCTATCCCCGCAAGCGTATCCTGTCCTTTGCAAAAAGCCTCCAACTCGGCAAGCGATTCATTTTGTGTCGAATCCTCTTTAGTGGTTTTAATCTGCAAAACGTCGTTCTCATCCTGCGGATTCTGCCAAACAGCAAGATACCCGTAAGTATCGGCAGCCTGTGCCGGCGCAATAATCAGGCAGAGTGCAAATACTGCCAATATTTTTTTTATCATGATAGATTCCTGACGGTTCGTCCATGTCCTACCGCATTATAAACAAAAAACAGGATAATTCCCGCCTTATCGTTTTATTCCTCTAGAAAAATTACACTGTGAAGCATCGGCAACCCGCTTTGAAAATACAAATTAACGCATCGCCAACCTTTGCCGAATAAACAATCTATTAAGACGACAATTGCGCGCAAACCTTCCAACGCACGAAAAAGCTATATTTTACAATGTACCCTGCGGCATACGTTTGTGAATGGGGAAATTATTTTAATATCATCACTCCTTTCCAATCATCCAATCACCCCTGCCCAGCATCAACAAAATAAATACTTTCCCAACAGCTATATCTTACAGGGCGTATTGTTCGATAACTGTTTGGGTTATAATCTCCCTATCGATTTTCCGTGTCCGAAAGATACTTTATCTATGGAAACCCAGCCAAACACCTCCCAACGTTCCCTGCGTCAAAACAGTATCTACCTCCTGCCCAACTCCTTTACCGTTGCCGCACTATTTTCCGCCTTTTACGCTATTACCCAATCTATGCACGGACATTACGAAACAGCCGCTATTGCTGTTTTTATCTCCATGCTGCTGGACGGCATGGACGGACGTGTGGCACGGCTGACCAACAGCCAGAGCGCATTCGGAGAACAACTTGACAGCCTTGCAGACATGGTCAGCTTTGGTGTCGCCCCGGCCCTGATTGCCTACAAATGGCAACTTTGGCAATTCGGGAAAATCGGTTATTCCGTTGCATTTATCTACTGCGCCTGCGCCGCCTTACGCCTGGCACTTTTCAACACGCTTATCGGAAACGTCGATAAACGCTGGTTTATCGGTGTTCCCAGTCCGACCGCAGCCGCACTGATTGTCGGGCTGATTTGGGTCAACCACAGCGTTGAAAAATTCCCCGCCGTCCACTGGTGGGCATTGGGCATCACACTGTTTGCCGGCCTATCGATGATTGTCCAAATCCCTTTTTGGAGTTTTAAAGAAATCAACATCCGCAGACAAGTCCCCTTTGTCGGCATGCTGCTTGCCATTTTGCTGCTGCTGCTGATTACTTGGGAGCCGTCGCTTGTCCTCTTCCTGTTCTTCTTCGGATACAGCCTCTCCGGCTACATTATGGCGGCACGCCGCTTTTTGAAAAAACGCAGAAAGGCCGATTGAATGTGGCATTGGGAAATTATCCTACTCCTGCTTTCCGTAGGCAGTGCGTCAGGTTTTATTGCCGGTCTGTTCGGCGTCGGGGGCGGCGCACTGATTGTTCCTGTCGTTTTATGGGTACTCGGTTACCAAGGATTGGCTCAGCATCCCTATGCCCAACACCTCGCTGTCGGAACATCCTTTGCCGTTATGGTCTTTACCTCCTTCTCCAGTATGTTGGGACAGCACAAAAAACAGGCGGTTGACTGGAAAACGGTATTCATGATGATGCCGGGCATGATATTCGGCGTATTCTTGGGTTCGCTCTCCGCAAAATATATCCCCACATTCTGGCTTCAAATTTTCTTTATCCTGTTTTTTACAGCCGTCGCATTCAGAACATTGCATACCGGTCATCAGACTGCATCGCATTCGCTGCCAAAACTGCCGGGACTGACTGCTGTTTCCACATTATTCGGCACAATATCAAGCTGGGTCGGCATAGGAGGCGGCTCACTTTCTGTTCCTTTCTTAATCCGCTGCGGATTTCCCACCCACAAAGCCATCGGTACATCATCCGGCCTCGCCTGGCCAATTGCGTTGGCAGGTGCGGTATCTTATCTTTTAAACGGCCTGAAAGTTGGGGGGCTGCCTGAAGGCTCGCTGGGCTTCCTCTATCTGCCCGCTATCGGCGTACTCAGTGTAGCAACCATTACCTTTGCCCCCTTGGGCGTCAAAGCCGCCCACAAACTCTCTTCCACCAAACTAAAAAAATCCTTCGGCATCATGCTGCTTCTGATTGCTGGGAAAATGCTGTACAACCTGTTTTAAGACACAATGCCCCCTCTTATTTCAAGCCCTTCCCTCCTATAATGGAAATGTAAGCATTCAAAATATACCCGACATACAAACAATCAAAACAAATGCCGTCTGAAACATTTTCAGACGGCATTTTTATAAACAGATTGCTTATACTTTTTCTTTTTTACGGTTTTTCTCCGCCATCATTTCATGCAGCGTTTTCTTGGCAGGTTTCATCGGAACGCGGTTGTCCGTCCAGCCCAGTTGCTTGCTCGGCGTCAATGCACGGAATTTGGTGGCTGCCCAACCGAATGCTCGGTAGGTTTTGCTGCCGCTGAAAATACCGTTGAATGTGCGCCATGCTATTTGTTCGCCGAAGGTATGCGATGCGCCTTGTCCGCGGATAGGATGCGGTACGACTTCGGTCGGCGAACGTTGCGCTTCGATACGCAGACGTTGCATTTGTTCGGTAATCGGGATGCGTACCGGACAAACTTCCACACACGCACCACACATGGTACAGGCGGTTGGCAGGTCGCGGGTGGCATCCAGACCCAACAAGTGCGGAGAAATAATTTCGCCAATCGGTCCGGGATAGGTGGTACCGTATGCTGCGCCACCGATACGAGTATAAACCGGGCAGTGGTTCATACACGCGCCACAACGGATACATTGCAAGGTACGACGCATTTGGTCTTCGGCATAGGCTTGGCTGCGGCCGTTGTCGAGCAGGACCAAGTGCATTTCTTGAGGACCGTCCAGCTCTTCGCTNCGGCGCGGACCGGTAATCATCTTGAAATAAGTGGTAATGTTCTGACCGATGGCAGAACGCGGCAGCAGGCTGTACAAGGGTGGAATATCCGACAGCTTGGCAACTACTTTTTCAATGCCGGTAATGGCGATATGCACGGGAGGAACGGTGGTACTCAAGCGACCGTTGCCTTCGTTTTCCACCAGACACAGCGTACCTGTTTCAGCAACAGCGAAGTTCACGCCGCTCAAGCCGACATCGGCAGTGCTGTAAATATCGCGCAGTGCTTTGCGGGCGAAGCCGGTCAGTTGGTCTACGTCGTCCGTTAACGGCGTGCCGAGGTTTTGGTGGAAAAGTTCGCTAACCTGTTCTTTGGTTTTGTGGATAGCAGGCATCACAATATGGGTCGGTTTTTCGCCTGCCATTTGGACGATAAATTCGCCCAAGTCGCTTTCTACCGCTTTAATGCCTTTTGCTTCAAGATAATGGTTCAGCTCGATTTCCTCGCTGACCATCGATTTGCCTTTGACCATCAGCTTGCCGTTTTTGGCAGTAATGATGTCATGGATGATTTCGCAGGCTTCGACCGGTGTTTCCGCCCAGTGTACTTTCACACCCAACTTAGTCAGGTTTTCTTCCAGCTGCTCCAGCAGGGCAGGTAATTTAGACAATGAACGCTGACGGACGTGTTCGCACAAATCGCGCAGGCTTTGCAACTCTTCTTCGTCGGTCAAAACGGCTTTGCGCTTGGTCATCAGCATATCCATCGCGGTACGCAGGCTTTTACGCAAAGGCTTATCTTGAAGGGAAATTGCGGCGTTTTGCTTGAAAGTTTCCGGCTTCATATGAAATTTGATGGTTTGCGTAGTCATGCGTTTTCCTCCAAATCGGCAGGGGAAATGTGGTCAGGCAGGATGGCGAGGATAACCAAATCACGCGGACCGTGTGCACCGTAAGCAAGCGTCAGTTGGATATCTGCGGTTTTGGACGGGCCGGAAATCAGGAAAACATTGGTCGGCATACCGTTTTCCACCAGTTTTTCACCTTCAACGGCGTTGTGAAATTCGTTATACATTTTTGCCGTATCAAACAGGCAGAAATGCACGGGAGGAACGAGGCTTAAAGTACGCGGCTCTTCGGGGCTGGAAAACAGCATCAGCGTACCGGTACGGGCGATGCCGCATTGCGAGCTGCTAAAGCCTGCATCGATGTTCGCGAAGAACTCGGTTTTCCAAGTATCGATTTCGCGCTCGAAAGCAATCGGTTCGATATTGCTGCCCGCCAATGCGGCACGGGCGATTTGTCCGTGTTCGGTCGCCAACGGCAGCAGGATGTTTTCCAAACCTTTGCCTTCAGCTGCTTGACGGAATACTTGCGGCCAGCCGGTTTTGGTCACCCAATAAATTTCGGTTTTGACCGCACGCATAGCGGCAGCCCAATGTTTCAGACGCTCAACTTCGCTGCTCCAAGAAACACCCATTTCACGGTAATAATCAAAAACCGCAGGCTCTTCCATCGGCAATGCGTCGGCTTTTTTCAGTTTTGCTAAAATATTTTCGCGCGCGCTCATGCTTTGCCTCCGGTACGTTCCAACAAGAAGGATGCGATGTGTTTCGGACGCGGCATATTCGGTTCGTCCTTAGCGATTTTGCCGCCGATATTCATCATGCAGCCACAGTCCGCACTGATGATTTCGGTCGCACCGGTTTCTTTCAAGGCAGCAACTTTATCGGTTACCATCGCACCGGAAATATCGCTTTGCTTGACAGAGAACGTCCCACCGAAGCCGCAACACTCGCTTTCGTGGTCGTGAACGACGCGCTCGACATTTTCCATGCCGTCAATCAACTGCCAGCCCGAAATATGGACATTCATCTCACGGCGGGCGGCGCAGGAAGTGTGAACGGCGACTTTGACCGGTTCGCCCTTGTCTTCGGGTTTGAAACCGATGGCAAGCAGAAAATGGGTAAACTCGATAATGCGACCGGCGCAATCAATGGCTTTTTGCTCGTACTCGGAGCCTTTAAACAAAGTCGGCCAGTGGTGTTTCATCATGCCGCCGCACGAGCCGGACGGTACGACAATCGGCCAGTTTTCGGGGAAAATGTCGAGTTGCGCCTTGGCGACATCAAACGCCTCGGTCGGATGACCGGAAGAGTAGGCAGGTTGGCCGCAGCAGCTTTGCGCCATCGGGTAATGAACCCGTATGCCTTGCTGCTCGATTAAAGTAATGGCATCCATACCGGCTTCCGGCATGAAAATATCGAGGACGCAGGTACCGAAGAAATAAATATCCGTCGGCTTGCTGTCGAATGTGGTAATTTTTGGAGGAGTGATTGCGCTCATTTTTTTGTTAACGGGGATACCCGTTTTCTCTGTCGAAAATTAAGCGTTTACTTTAAGTAATTGACTGTTGTGGGTCAAGTATAATTTTAAAAAATAATCTGATTTTTCTTACAAACTGCTATCTATTGCTTGCTGCATCTTACATTATTAATTAAGATAATCGTTATCATTACAAAAAGACGATGCCTTTATTCATTTATGAATGTAATCGCGTCTGAACCAATACCGTCCAGGTCGTATTTGAGAACGACAACAAACCGGTATGGAGTACAATCGCTTTATGGAAAAAAGCACCCTCCCCTCCCATACGATCTCCGCCTGGTTACCATTTCTGCTTGCAATTGCCATTTTCATGCAGATGTTGGATGCCACTATTTTAAATACCGCCCTGCCTGAAATTGCCGCCGACCTGAATGAGTCGCCATTGAACATGCAGCTGGCGGTTATTTCCTACACGCTGACCGTTGCCTTGCTGATTCCCTTAAGCGGTTATCTGGCAGACAAATTCGGAACCAAGAAGGTTTTTTTCGGCTCAATTGCCCTCTTCATGCTAGGGTCGGCATTGTGTGCCGCATCCGACTCGCTGCTCGAGTTGACATTCTCACGCATCATTCAGGGCATAGGCGGTTCGATGCTGGTTCCGATACCGCGCCTGACTATCCTGCGCGTGTATGAAAAATCAAAACTTCTCAATGCCATTAATTATGCGGTCATGCCTGCATTAATCGGGCCTATTCTGGGACCTTTGGCGGGAGGTTATCTGGTTGAATATGCTTCATGGCACTGGATTTTCCTGCTCAATCTGCCTATCGGCCTGCTGGGCTTTATATTAGGAAGAAACATTATGCCCGATATTAAAGGCAGCAATACCTCTTTAGACTTCAAAGGTTATCTGATTTTTTCTGCCGCCGCGTGCCTCTTGTTACTTTCGGCAGAAAGCCTGTCTCACGCACTGCCTACGTATATTTTCCTATGCCTGCTGGGTATGGGTCTGTTGTTTGCACACCGTTATTTCAGACACATGAAAACAGCACCCCATCCGATTTATTCTGCTGATTTATTCCTGATACGCACTTTCCGTCTGGGATTGGCAGGCAACCTGTTCAGCCGTATCGGCATCAGCTCAATTCCCTTCCTGATGCCGTTGATGTTTCAAATCGCTTTCGGTTTCAGCGCAAGCCTGTCAGGCTGGCTGGTTGCACCCGTCGCCCTGTCTTCGCTATTGGTCAAGCCGTTAATCTCCACCTTGATGAAGCGTTTCGGATACCGCAAGGTGCTGCTTTGGAATACCAAACTGCTTGCCGCCTTCATCATGCTGCTGGCACTGCCTGACGGACACTCTCCGTTATGGATATGGGTCTTGCTCTCGCTGGCAATCGGCACATGCAATTCTTTACAGTTTTCGGCCATGAATACACTGACACTTGCAGATTTACGTCCGCAACAAACAGGCAGCGGCAACAGCCTAATGGCGGTTAACCAGCAACTTGCCATCAGTATGGGGGTTGTTTCCGGTGCGCTGATACTTAAAAACTGGACATTCCTGATGCCTGCCGCCGCCAACCTGTATCCGGCCTTCCGCATGACGCTGCTCAGCATCGGCGGCATTACCCTTGCATCATCGCTGGTTTTCAAACGGCTGCATATATCAGACGGTGCCAACCTGACAAGAGGCACGCGGCCTTAATCCTGCATCCCGACAAAACTTTTACCCGTTCCGGCCTTTAGATTATGATGCTTCATTTCAATGCGTACAGACCCCAAAATACAGGCAATGCCGTCTGAAACCCTATCCCCGATGAAAACACACAGCCTCATTTCCCTTTTATGCCTCCTTCTCTGTTCATGTTCTTCATGGCTGCCCCCCTTGGAAGAACGGACGGAAAGCCGTCATTTCAACACTTCCAAACCTGTCCGCCTGGACAACATCCTGCAAATCCGGCACACCCCTCGCAACAACGGGCTATCCGATATCTATTTGCTGAACGATCCACACGAAGCCTTTGCCGCGCGCGCAGCCCTCATCGAATCCGCCGAACACAGCCTCGATTTGCAATACTATATCTGGCGCAACGACATTTCCGGCAGACTTCTATTCAACCTCATATACCTTGCCGCAGAACGCGGCGTACGCGTACGGCTGCTGCTGGACGACAACAACACGCGCGGATTGGACGATCTCTTGCTTGCCCTCGACAGCCATCCCAATATCGAAGTACGCCTGTTCAACCCCTTCGTCTTACGAAAATGGCGCGCACTCGGCTACCTGACCGACTTTGCCCGCCTCAACCGACGTATGCACAACAAATCCTTTACCGCCGACAACCGTGCGACCATCCTCGGCGGACGCAATATCGGCGACGAATATTTCAAAGTCAGGAACGATACCGTTTTTGCCGACTTGGACATCCTCGCTACCGGCAGCGTCGTTAGCGAAGTTTCATACGATTTTGACCGCTACTGGGCAAGCCATTCCGCCTACAATGCCACGCATATCATCCGTCGCGGAGACATTCCGCATGGACTTCAAGAACTCGGCTACGACGACGAAACCGCCAGACAAGCACTCCTCCGTTACCGTGAAACCATCGAACAATCCCCACTCTACAAAAAAATACAAAACCGGCAGATTGACTGGCAAAGCGTCCAAACCCGCCTAATCAGCGACGATCCCAACAAAGGGCTGGACCGGGACAGCCGCAAACCGCCGATTGCCGGGNGGCTGCAAGACGCGCTCAAACAGCCCGAAAAAAGTGTCTATCTGGTTTCACCCTATTTCGTCCCTACAAAATCCGGCACAGACGCACTGGCAAAACTGGTGCAGGACGGCATAGACGTTACCATCCTGACCAACTCGCTACAGGCGACCGATGTTGCCGCCGTCCATTCCGGCTACGTCAAATACCGAAAACCGCTGCTCAAAGCCGGCATCAAACTCTACGAGCTGCAACCCAACCATGCCGTCCCCGCCACAAAAGACAAAGGCCTGACCGGCAGCTCCGTAACCAGCCTGCACGCCAAAACCTTCATTGTGGACGGCAAACGTATCTTCATCGGCTCATTCAACCTCGACCCCCGTTCCGCACGGCTCAATACCGAAATGGGTGTCGTCATCGAAAGCCCCAAAATCGCAGAACAGATGGAGCGCACCCTCGCCAATACCACGCCCGCCTACGCCTACCGCGTTACCCTCGACAAACACAACCGCCTGCAATGGCACGATCCCGCCACCCGAAAAACCTACCCGAACGAACCCGAAGCCAAACTTTGGAAACGCATCGCCGCAAAAATCCTATCCCTGCTGCCCATCGAAGGTTTATTATAGAAATATAGTGGATTAAATTTAAACCAGTACGACGTTGCCTCGCCTTGCCGTACTATTTGTACTGTCTGCGGCTTCGTCGCCTTGTCCTGATTTAAATTTAATCCACTATACCGTCTGAAACACCTTCAGACGGCATATCCGAACCCGCAAAGGAAAAACCATGTTTCCCCTCAACAAAACCCTTTTCCTCTGTCTCAGCGCACTGCTCCTCGCCTCATGTGGCACGACCTCCGGCAAACACCGCCAACCGAAACCCAAACAGACAGTCCGGCAAATCCAAGCCGTCCGTATCAGCCACATCGACCGCACACAAGGCTCTCAAGAACTCATGCTCCACAGCCTCGGACTCATCGGCACGCCCTACAAATGGGGCGGCAGCAGTACCGCAACCGGCTTCGACTGCAGCGGCATGATTCAATTCGTTTACAAAAACGCCCTTAACGTCAACCTTCCCCGCACCGCCCGCGACATGGCGGCAGCCAGCCGCAAAATCCCCGACAGCCGCCTCAAAGCGGGCGACCTCGTATTCTTCAACACCGGCGGCGCACACCGCTACTCACACGTCGGACTCTACATCGGCAACGGCGAATTCATCCATGCCCCCAGCAGCGGCAAAACCATCAAAACCGAAAAACTCTCCACACCGTTTTACGCCAAAAACTACCTTGGAGCGCATACGTTTTTTACAGAATAAACAAAGCCGTCATCCAAAAGGCCAGCAGCAAAAATGCCGTCTGAAACGCAACAGCATTTCAGACGGCATCTTCAAATCGAAGGTCAGTTAATCAGATACCCTTGGATTTCCTTGGTTTTTGCATTGATTTCTTTAGTACGGCAGTCAGATTGCGCCAAACCGTATTCGTCGCCGTCGGCGCATTTGGCATTCAAACCATTCTGCCAGTTTCGGTATTCGGGCATAACAGTTTCGGCAATATCGGCGGGCAATGCCTGAACCGCACCATCCAATGCCGCCTTGGCAGTCCTTTCTTTTTTATCTGCTTCCCTGATAATTTCGTCAATCACTGCTTTCTTGCGGTTGTGCAGCTCTTCCAAGCGTGCTTCGGTTTCCGCCGTTTTGCATGCCAGTTCGCTGATTTTTATGCCGTTTGGCGTTTCACTTTCGGCTTTTGCCTTGCTGGCACAGATTTTATCCATCCCGCTTTTCCATGTTTTCTGTGAGGCTTGCAGCTTGTTTTGGACGGTTTGCGGCAGACCTTTCCAAAACTGTTCGAACTCGCTGCGCGACAATTTGTAGCGTTCCTCCCATTCTGATACGCGGGCTGCCTCCTGTTCTTGGCTCAATGCCTCCTGCGCCGCTGCTTCTTCTACCTCGCGTGCTTCCTGTGCCGCCGCTTCCGCCGCTTCAAGTTCTTCGTTCCTTTGTTTCGCTTTGTCCAGCGGCTCTTTAATCAGTGCCATAGACACCAGCTCGCTGAGCGGATGGATGATATCGTGTGCCTGATTCAGTTCGGCAAAGATTTTGCTTTTGTCGTCTGTCGGCTGGACGCTGTAAGAAATAGTTTTGATGTAATACGCGCCTTCTTTGCGGTAGTAGCGTTCAAAAAAGTCGGGCGTTTTCTTATAGCTGTTGCCTATGGATTGGTTGGCGGCGACGGCATAATCGACAACATCGTCGGGCACGTCCAGTTTCAACGTGGCTTCACATTTGAGTTTGCTGGACGTGTCGGTTTTTTCGGTGGTTCGGACTTCATCGACGGTTATGCCCAAACGTTCGACCATGCTGCGGATATGCGATATGCCGATATCGGCAAATGCCTGGTCTTTGAATGCGTCATCGTCAAAGGTTTTGACGGTTTCACCCTCGACATTTTCGCGGACAAGTTTGACCAAAATCTCTTTAGACTCTTCGCTTCCGCAGGAAACCTCCTTCTCGAAAAACGGATTGCTTATACCCAAACGGTCGCAGCCCGACAAAATCAGCATACTTGCCAATGCCAGTGCGGATAAATTTTTTCCCATCAGTTTTCCTTTTCATTTAGACAGGCCGTACGTTTATCTGTGTATTCCGGTACACATACAATACTGTAAAGTACAAGTCTTTAAATTCATGCGAATTATCATATCGGGATTACAGGATACCGACAAGCCTTTATTTAGCTTGATATTTCCTTGCGGCTTGGCGCATTTCCCGCCAAAGCAACATAGGCGGTTGCGGTATTGATAACTTACCCGCCTGATGAGCATCTTCTTCCAAAGCCCGTACCAAACCGCCCGACGTTTTTTAGCCGGCGTTTCAGACGGCATTTGCGGAATGCTGTCTTGATATCAATCCTTGTCGTAAACGATATGCTTGTTATGTATGCTTTTTTTACTTTTTTGCAGTTGCAGGCTGGCAGCATCACCCAAACGCAGGGCTAGCCCGATGGCGAGGATGTCGATAACGGCAAGTTGAAGCAGGCGTGAAACCATGGGCGTGTAAAGTTCCGCATTTTCCTGAGTGGCTATGCTCAATACGCAATCGGCCATTTGTGCCAAAGGAGATTCGTTGCGCGTCAACGCAATAATGGACGCACCGTTTTCTTTGGCGATACTGACTGCATCCAGAAGCTCGATTGACGAACCGGTATTGGAAATGGCGATAAGGACGTCTTCACTGGAAAGGACGGAAGCCGCCATCAATTGCGTATGGGTATCGACATAGGCAACGGTCGACATACCGAAACGGAAGAATTTATGCTGCGCGTCTTGGGCGACAATACCTGAATTGCCGACTCCGTAAAACTCGACACGGCGGGCATGCATCAATGTGGCAATGGCATTTTCAAGTTCGGATTCTTTTAGAAAGCGACGCTCGCCCAAGAGGGAGGCTGCGGCATTACCCAATACTTTTTCGACCACGCTTGACATGTCGTCATCCGCATTGAGTTCTTCATGAACATAGGGCATACCTTCATGACCGATACTGGCGGATAATGCAAGTTTGAACTCGGGCAGCCCTTTGTAGCCCAGGCTGCGGCAGAACCGGATGACAGTCGGTTGGCTGACGGAGGAGTGTTCGGCAATCTCGGCAACAGCCGCATGAACAAACCATTTGGGTTTTGCCAATGCACATTCGGCTACTTTACGTTCCGCGCCGGAAAGGTCTGCCAGTGATTCGCTGATTTTGCTTAACATAATGATATACCCTTCGATAATCCAGCCCGCCGTAAAAGGCGATATGGTTAAACGTTTCTCAAATGGTTGTCGAGAGCCACAGCCGCACCGGAAATTCCGGGAAACTCGCTCAATACGACATAGACGGGAATCGCGGCAAGATATGCTTCAAACCTGCCCTTGTTCTCAAAACGGCTGCGGAACGGGGAGGTTTTAAAGTATTCCAGCACGCGGGGAATAATGCCGCCGCACAAGTATACACCGCCGCGTGCACCCAGCATCAATGCATGGTTGGAGGCGACGGTACCGAGCATGGCACAAAAGATGTCTAAAGTCTGACGGCACAAAGGGGACGAACCGCCCAATGCTTTTTCCGTAATTTCAGAAGGCGGCAATTTTACCGATTTGACTTTCTGCTTCACCGCCAACGCTTCATAAATCAGGCTTAAGCCTGCACCGCTGAGGAAGCGTTCTGCAGAAACATGACCGTATTTGTTTTTGGCATATTGCCAAATCAAAACCTCCATATCGTCAAACGGAGGAAAAGTCCCATGTCCGCCCTCGCCTGCCAAAGCCACCCAGCCTGCCGCACTGTGTACCAGTCCACTTACGCCCAAGCCTGTTCCCGGACCGATAACTGCTTTCGGTGCAAACTCGACCGGTTTTTGTCCGCCGATTTGCAAGAGATCGCAATCGTCCGTCAAGGTAACCGCCAAAGCCTGCGCAGTAAAATCATTCAGTAGAATCAAGGTTTCCAGACCCAAAGCCTGACGGGTCGTTTCGATGGAGAAGGCCCAATGATGGTTGGTCATCTGCACCCAATCACCCAATATCGGGTTGGCAATGGCAAAAGCCGCATGTTTCACATTTTCCGCACTGCTTTGATTCAAATAGGCGCGTGCGGCATCTGTAAGCGTATCATAATCACTACATGGAAAAACAGCTGCTTTTTCAATCACACGCGGAGCGGTTTCCAATGCGAAGCGTGCATTCGTACCGCCGATATCAGCAACCAAACGAGGATAAGCTTCAGTGTGCATAGTAGACATGGCAGTGAATTCCTTGGTGATTGAGAATCAGACTGGTCGGATATTCGGTATCGGCCCTTGCGGCAGCTTTATCAAATACCGTTTTTTTCTCTGCGCCTTGAATGGCCAAAAATACATTCGGCGTTTTGGCAATCGCACCCAAAGTCATGCTCACACGCTCATGCGGCGCGGTAACCGGCGTAGTATGAATCAATGTCGGGTCATTGGCTTCATTGATTGCTGCCTGTAATTGAGGAGCTTGAGGGAACAACGACGCCGTATGCCCGTCTCCACCCATGCCCAACACCAGTACGTCAGGTTGCTTGTAATGCTTCAATGCGTAAGTAACGACAACTTCAGGTTGTAATTCAGTTTCAGACTTTCCGTCTTCAACAACCGGAATCCATGTGGCAACGGCCGCATTATTTTTGAGCAGATATTCGCGTACCAAGCCTGTATTGCTGTCGGCATGCGTGGTCGGAACGATACGCTCGTCCACCAAAGTAATGCCGACATTTTGCCAATTTAAATCTTTTTGCGACAAAGCCTCGAAAAACGCAATCGGCGAACGACCGCCGGAAACAGCCAAAACCGCATGGCCTTTCTCATTCAACGCGGCTTGCAATGCGGCGGCAACGGCATCGGCGAGAGCTTGCACGGCAGTTGCAACGTTTTCTTGTTCGTGCCAAACAAACATGTTTCGTCCTTTCATGGTTTCAGACGGCCTTTTGTTGGGAAACAAGGCCGTCTGAAAGAAATATCATTGCTCTTCGTGCCACTTGTTGCCGTCGCGCGCCAACAGCGCGCGCGCAGCTTCAGGACCCCAAGAATGGGCTTCGTAAGCATGTGGAGGCGTTGTATTGTTCGCCCAGTTTTCCAAAATCGGCATCACATATTCCCAAGCTGCTTCGAGTTCGTCACGACGGTTGAACAAAGCGAGTTTGCCGTTAATTACATCTAGCAGCAGACGCTCATAAGCCTCAGCGCGGCGACCCTCGACGGCTGTGCCCAAGTCCACGCCAATCGGTGTCACTTCGACTTTGTTGCCTGCACCCGGGGTTTTCACTTGCGTGTAAAGACGGACGGATTCGGTCGGTTGTAGTTCAATAACCAAACGATTCGGCGCAGGTTGGCTGTTGTCAAAAATATGGTTTTGCAGCGGACGGAAGTTCAACACGATTTCCGCCACTTTGCCTGCCATGCGTTTGCCGGTACGCAGGTAGAAAGGTACGCCTTTCCAACGCTCGTTTTCGATTTCGGCTTTGATGGCGACATAGGTTTCAGTGAAACTGTCTTTCGGTATATCGACTTCTTCCAGATAGCCGTTCATGCCGTTTGCTGCAACATATTGGCCACGAATAACATTTTCGTTGACGGATTCGATGGTCAGCGGTTTCAGCGATTTGATGACTTTCACTTTCTCGTCGCGTACGGCATCGGCATCCAAACTCGCCGGTGCTTCCATCGCAGTCATACAAAGCATTTGCATCAAGTGGTTTTGCACCATATCGCGCAATGCGCCGGTAATGTCGTAAAACTCGCCGCGTTCTTCCACGCCCAACTGCTCGGCGATGGTCAGCTGTACGCTTTCAATGTATTTGTTGTTCCATAAAGGCTCGAACATCACATTGGCAAAACGTAGAGCCAACAGGTTTTGCAGGCTTTCTTTGCCCAAATAATGGTCGATACGGTAGATTTGTTCTTCTTTGAAATAACGGGCTACATCTGTATTGATTTGTTGGGAAGAAACCAAGTCCGTACCCAACGGTTTTTCCAAAACCACGCGCACGTTGTCGGCATTCAAACCGATTTCGGCAAGGTTTTCACAGGCTTGCGCAAAGAATTTCGGCGCAGTTGAGAGGTAGATCACGACATTTTCAGTATTCTTGCGTGCTTTCACCAAGTCGCCCAAGGCAATGAAATCGCCTTTCTCTGTAACATCGACTTTTAAATACTCGAGACGTTGGATAAACGATGCCCACGCTTCATCTGAGAAGTTTTGTTTGACATGGATTTTAGAATTCGTTTCCACTTTGGCCAAAAAGCCGGCGGTATCCAATTCGCTGCGGCTTACGCCCAAAATACGACCTTCGGGATGAAGCAAACCGGCTACATGCGCCTGATACAGGCAAGGCAAAAGTTTACGCATTGCCAAATCGCCGGTCGCGCCGAACAACACCAAATCAAAATTTGTCTGCATATTCATCGTATTATCTCATTAGGAATTTTTAATTCCGTCTTACCCCTGTCGTTCACCGAAACACTGGATAGTTCAAGGACAAAGCAGGAACATAATGAGTAGTAATACTACACATCACTACACTTTTTGTCCATGCCCATTTTTTCAATTTCTTTGACCTAATCCAAAACGAGACAAATCCTCTTCGGTATTAGTGGCGTAATTTGAAATACGCCCGAAATTTAAATCAAGCTTCATTTTGACTATTAAATTTTGTAATAAAATTACAAATTTGTATTATAATAAATATTGCTTTTTCTATTTTCAGACGGCACATTAATTTAATATCCGCTCCGAATACAAAATCAAAACGCACGATACCGAGCCATCGCATTCAAACAATAGGTCGAACATGAACCCCACTCCTATCCACCCCAAGCTTGCCGAGATTACCGAGCGCATCATTGAGCGCAGCCGCCCGACGCGTGAAAAATATCTGGCGAAAATCCGTAGTGCCAAACAAATGGGACGGCTGGGGCGCAACCAGCTCGGTTGCAGCAACTTAGCGCACGGTTACGCTGCCATGCCCAAAAGCATCAAAATCAAAATGCTTCAGGAAACCGTCCCCAACTTAGGCATCATCACTGCCTACAACGACATGGTTTCCGCACACCAACCGTTTAAAGACTTCCCCGACCAAATCAAAGACGAAGCACAAAAAAACGGTGTGACCGCCCAAATCGCCGGCGGCACGCCCGCCATGTGCGACGGCATCACGCAAGGCTATGCCGGTATGGAATTGTCGCTGTTTTCCCGCGACGTGATTGCCATGAGTACCGCTGTCGGCCTGTCTCATCAAATGTTTGACGGCGGACTGTTTATGGGCGTGTGCGACAAAATCGTTCCGGGTTTAATGATAGGTGCGCTTTCGTTCGGTCATATTCCTGGCATCTTCGTTCCGGCAGGCCCGATGTCCAGCGGTATCGGCAATAAAGAAAAAGCCCGCACCCGCCAGCTTTTCGCCGAAGGCAAGGTCGGACGCAACGAACTTTTGAAAAGCGAAATGGGCTCTTACCACAGCCCGGGTACTTGTACCTTCTACGGCACGGCAAACTCCAACCAAATGATGATGGAAATGATGGGCGTGCACCTCCCTGCCGCCGCTTTCGTCCACCCTTACACCGACCTGCGCGAGGCCCTGACCCGCTACGCAGCCGGACACCTCGCACACGGCATCAAAAACGGCACCATCAAACCCTTGGGTGAAATGTTGACCGAAAAATCCTTTATCAATGCCCTGATTGGTCTGATGGCGACAGGCGGTTCGACCAACCACACCATGCACCTCGTTGCGATGGCGCGTGCCGCAGGCGTGATTTTGAACTGGGACGACTTTGACGAAATTTCTTCCATCATCCCATTGCTGATCCGTGTGTATCCAAACGGCAAAGCCGACGTGAACCACTTTACCGCGGCAGGCGGCCTACCTTTCGTTATCCGCGAATTGCTGGACGCAGGTCTGTTGCACGACGATGTCGATACCGTCGTCGGACACGGTATGCGCCACTACACCAAAGAGCCTTTCCTCATCGACGGCAAACTCGAATGGCGCGAAGCCCCTGAAACCAGCGGTAATGAAGACATCCTGCGCAAAGCCGACAACCCGTTCTCCCCAGACGGCGGTTTGCGCCTGATGAAAGGCAACATCGGACGCGGCGTGATTAAAGTGTCCGCCGTGCGCGAAGGCTGCCGCATCATCAAAGCACCCGCCATCGTGTTCAACGACCAACGCGAAGTATTGGCTGCGTTTGAACGCGGCGAGTTGGAACGCGATTTCGTCTGCGTCGTCCGCTACCAAGGCCCGCGTGCCAACGGTATGCCCGAATTGCACAAACTGACTCCGCCTTTGGGCATCCTGCAAGACCGCGGCTTCAAAGTAGCACTGCTGACCGACGGCCGTATGTCCGGCGCGTCCGGTAAAGTTCCGGCCTCTATCCACATGACGCCTGAAGCCCTGATGGGCGGCAATATCACCAAAATCCGTACCGGCGACCTGATCCGCTTCGACTCCGTTACCGGCGAACTCAACGTCCTGATTAACGAAGCCGAATGGAACGCCCGTGAAGTCGAGCACATCGACTTGAGTGCGAACCAACAAGGCTGCGGCCGCGAACTCTTCGCCAACTTCCGCAGCATGACCAGCAGCGCAGAAACCGGTGCCATGAGCTTCGGCGGCGAATTTGCCTGATGTAGCATTTCAGACGACCTTTTCAAACGTAATAAGGTCGTCTGAAAAATTATTAAAGCCGTTTAAACGGGTATAGTAATGGTTGGTAGACGTAGCGTGGGCTTCGCCCACGAGTAAAACCAAGGCAAAATCAGAATGTTTTACTTAAAGGTCGTCTGAAAACTTAAACCCCTATCCCGTTTGACCGCAGCAAAAAACAACACCCCATTCCACTTGGAGAACCGAAATGTCCAAACTGACCCCCCGCGAAATCCTGAGTGCAGGCGCAGTTGTGCCTGTGATGGCGATTGACGACTTAAGCACCGCCGTCGATTTGTCCCACGCCCTTGTCGAAGGCGGCATCCCCACCCTCGAAATCACCCTGCGCACCCCCGTCGGCCTCGACGCCATCCGCCTGATTGCCAAAGAAGTGCCCAACGCCATCGTCGGCGCAGGTACGGTAACCAATCCCGAGCAGCTCAAAGCCGTCGAAGACGCAGGTGCGGTTTTCGCCATCAGCCCTGGCCTGCACGAATCCCTTGCCAAAGCCAGCCACAACAGCGGCATCCCTCTGATTCCCGGCGTTGCCACTCCTGGCGAAGTCCAACTGGCTTTGGAACACGGCATCGACACACTCAAACTCTTCCCTGCCGAAGTCGTTGGCGGCAAAGCCATGCTCAAGGCACTCTACGGCCCTTACGCCGACGTGCGCTTCTGCCCGACCGGTGGTATCAGCCTCGCCACCGCGCCCGATTACTTGGCATTGCCCAACGTCTTGTGCGTCGGCGGCTCATGGCTGACTCCGAAAGAAACCATTAAAAACAAAGACTGGGACACCATTACCCGCCTCGCCAAAGAAGCGGCGGCGTTGAAACCCAAATCCTGATTCGCATCATAAAAATGCCGTCTGAAGCCCTTATATATTGCATCCCATCAGAGGGGCGCATTACATTTCTTTCCTGTTTCAGACGGCATTTTGCCGATTGAGGGCACAGTCGGCATACGCGGAAGCACCGCTCCGACATACCGCCCCTAAAATGCCCATCCATCTTCCGCATAATAAAAATAACGGTCAATCTATTCGACAAATACAGCGGCCGGACAGCCCATACTACATGGCTGAAAAAATGCCGTCTGAAACACGTTCAGACGGCATCCGCTTAAAAAACAACTGATTCAACGCCGATTAATCCGCTTCCAAAACCACTTTCATCGCTTGGTTTTCGGCGGCGTGTTTGAACACGTCGTAGGCTTTTTCCAATTCGCTGAATTTGAAATGGTGGGTCAACATTTTGGTGTAATCCACTGAGCTGCTGGAAATTGCCTTCATCAGCATTTCGGTGGTGTTGGCATTGACCAGACCGGTTGTGATGGCAAGGTTTTTAATCCAGAGTTTTTCCAGTTTGAAATCAACGGATTGGCCGTGTACGCCGACAACGGCGATATGACCGCCCGGTTTCACGATGTCTTGGCACATATTCCATGTAGCCGGGATACCGACGGCTTCGATGGCACAATCTACGCCGTCTTCGCCGACAATGGCAAAAACTTGTTTGGAGACATCGCCTGAGGCGGGGCTGATAGTATGGGTCGCGCCCAACTCTTTCGCCAGTTTCAAACGGTTTTCGTCCATATCGCAAACGATGATGGCGGCAGGGCTATACAGTTGGGCGGTCAGCAAGGCGGACATACCGACAGGGCCGGCACCGGCGATGAATACGGTGTCGCCGGGTTTCACATCGCCGTATTGCACGCCGATTTCGTGGGCGGTCGGCAAGGCGTCGCTCAACAGCAGGGCGACTTCTTCATTGACGTTGTCTGGCAACGGAACCAAGCTGTTGTCGGCATAAGGCGTACGGACGTATTCGGCCTGCGTACCGTCAATCATATAGCCCAAAATCCAGCCGCCGTTACGGCAGTGTGAATAGAGTTGGATTTTGCAGTTGTCGCAAGTGCAGCATTTGCTGACGCATGAAATAATGACTTTATCCCCGACTTTAATGTTTTTTACAGCATCGCCGACTTCTTCTACAATACCGATGCCTTCATGGCCGAGAATACGGCCGTCGGCGACTTCGGGGTTTTTGCCTTTCCAAATACCCAAATCGGTACCGCAAATCGTGGTTTTGACGATTTTCACCACCGCATCGGTCGGATCGATAATCTGCGGACGAGGTTTTTCTTCAAAACGGATGTCGTTTGCGCCGTGATAAACCATTGCTTTCATGCTGATACTCCTTGCTTGTTGATAAATAATTTCAATACCGCAATAAAGTCTCTTTGTATGAGTTATATACCCCTATAATCTGTATGTCAATAAGAATTACTTTCACAATGTTATACCATAACATGCTGTTTTAAATATAAATAAAACCACAGATTGATATTAATGAACACACCCATCCCCTTCTCCGAACGGCTCATCCGCTGGCAAAAACAACACGGTCGCCACCATCTCCCTTGGCAGGTCAAAAACCCTTATTGCGTCTGGCTTTCCGAAATCATGCTCCAGCAAACGCAGGTCGCCACCGTGTTGGACTACTATCCGCGTTTCTTAGAAAAATTCCCGACCATTCAGACGCTTGCGGCCGCGCCGCAAGACGAAGTGTTGTCGTTGTGGGCGGGCTTGGGTTATTACAGCCGCGCGCGCAATCTGCACAAAGCCGCTCAACAAGTCGTCGGGCAATTCGGCGGCACGTTTCCATCCGAACGCAAAGACTTGGAAACCCTCTGCGGCGTAGGCAGAAGCACCGCCGCCGCCATTTGCGCCTTTGCCTTCAACCGCCGCGAAACCATTTTGGACGGCAACGTCAAACGCGTACTCTGCCGCGTGTTCGCCCGCGACGGCAATCCGCAGGACAAAAAATTTGAAAACTCGCTCTGGACACTTGCCGAAAGTCTGATGCCGTCTGAAAACACCGATATGCCCACCTACACGCAGGGCTTGATGGATTTGGGCGCAACCGTGTGCAAAGGGACGAAACCCTTGTGCCACCAATGCCCGATGGCAGACATCTGCGAAGCAAAAAAGCAAAACCGCATTGCCGAGCTGCCGCGTAAAAAAACAGCCCCCGAAGTGCAAACCCTGCCGCTTTACTGGCTGATTGTCCGCAACCGAAACGGCGCAATCTTATTGGAGAAACGCCCCGCCAAAGGCATTTGGGGCGGTCTGTATTGCGTACCGTGTTTTGAAAGTTTGAACGGGCTTTCCGACTTTGCCGCCAAACTCTCCCTGACGATGGCAGATATGGACGAACAAACCGCCCTGACCCACCGCCTGACGCACCGGCTACTGATGATTACGCCGTTTGAAGGGCAAATGCCGTCTGAAAGCCCTTCAGACGGCATTTGGATAAAGCCGGCGCATTTGAAAGATTACGGCCTGCCCAAGCCTTTGGAAATTTATTTAAACAGTAAAAAGTTTGGGGCTGTATTAGATAGAGAAAGTTAAGCCTGATGGCATTGTGTACACAGATACCTTTCATAGTTATGATGCGCTTGATGTCAGTGAATTTAGATATTTTCGCATCAATCACACCACGCATTTTGCTGAAACTCATCACCACATAAACAAAAGCTACTGGCAGAAAACCAGTAGCTTTTGTTTATCTTGTCATACATTATTCGCTTCAATTACATCAAAACGAATAACTTACCTGAAATCCCGTTACCCATTTCTTCGTCTGAAAATATTCAGGCTTTTTCAATGCATGGCTCGCAAATATATCGTAATGCAGTTGTCCGCCTGCTTTCATTTGCCCACATACACCAATGGCCGCACCAGCCAAAGTTTGTCCTAATAACCATTGTGCCGATTGTCCTGAAACGTATCCCACATCTGCACCCAATGCTCCTATAGGGCATTGTTGTCTCCTGCTACTACAACCGCTGCTTCTAAATACCGCGTAGGCAAAGATATACGCGTTTTTTTGTCCTGTGCTTAATTCTTCTTGCTTGGTTTTTCCGATGCGTTAATTTTCTTTTTTTACACAGGCAACACATAAGTCGGCATCAGGCAATAGGCACTTGGTGATGCTTAGGCGACTGATACCACAACCAAGTGATGGCACCTGGTGCTTCGCTAGAGTGGTGGGCTGGAGGGTTAAAACAAAAAAGGTAGGTAAGTGGTTTTAATGCTACGCTAATTGCATGATGAATCCGGATATTTCCACTCGATAGCCAAAGAATTTATTTTAACTGTCTTATCAAATTCAGGTATTAATTTATATTCATATATTAAAGACTCTCCATTCCTACAAGCATTAACAAATTCGAAAAGGCTCTGTCTTCGATCGATTAATAGAGTTAATTTTTTTAGTTCGGAGTCCGAACCTTTAACATAAAAAGTCACAAAAGTTGTAGGGCCTCTTGTAAATGAATTACTATCAGATACTTGATATGGTTCAACCATGGTCGGTATTTCAGAGAATATCCTTTGCACCCTTTCACTATTATCTGTTTTATAACCTAATTTACCTTCCTGTTGAGCTTCTGTTATCAATAATGCAAAACAAATTCCAAATATAATTACTATACAACCACCTATAGTATTCAGATTTTTATTGATAAAATGGGATAGCATTAAATTTATCTCCAATACTAGGTAAGTTTGCAGGAATAGATGCTTGAATATGACTAGGTTGTCCCGTTTTTTAATTTGCGTCACTAAAAGTTATTCGCCCTACTCGCACCATATGCGTTCTGCCAAAAGAAATAGTAGGCTGTTTGGGTGTTCCTAGTCCTGCTTCAAAAGCAACTTTTTTCTTATCAATTGTCTGACTGACTCCTAAACAACCAAAATAAGCGCAACCTGAAACAGTCGTTGATTGCCCAGAAATTGTTTGAGTAATGGTTTTCCATAATCGAGCTTTTTCAACAGATGTCATATTATTAATATGTCCCATTACAATATTAGCGCTTGGGATATCAACTGGGGTTTTATGATTTCCATCTTTTATATGTGGTGAGGCATTCACACCCAGAAAAATCTCACCAGTAACACGATTAACAGCTATACTTAATCCATAATCCATTTTATTAAACAACGGAAAACTAATATTAGCTGCCCAATAATGAATAGTAGGGTTATTAGCCCATGGTATATCATGGTAATCTATAAAACTTGGATTGGGTATTCTAAAACCTTGTTTAACTTCTTCAATAGTAGTGGGAATAGTGGGTGTTTTTCCATGAATATACCCTAATGATTTAAGTTCCTTCCGGGTTAAGTTCCTACTTTCATCAGCTTCAGCAACTAACCTTTTACATAATTCTAAATCGCCTTCTGGAGAACATGCTCCTCTTAGTTTTGCATTTCTGTTTACACTTATCGTATATAAATCTTTTTGAGCAGAAATATAGCAGGCTGAATATTTTCTACCTTGTTTTTCGCATTCATTGATTTTTCTCTTATATACATTCCAATCTTCTTTTATTAAATAATTATTCCCCACCGCACTCTTCGCATTCAAGCTGCCTTGCACCCCATCTGTTGCGCTGTTGCCGACTGCCGCACCCGTAGCCGTACCCAATACATTTGTAATCGCTGTTACAGTCTCTTTCTCTTCCGCCGTTAAGTCGCTTCCTTTTTCTTTGCCGTATAACCATTTGCTGATGTAAGGCGCAGCCGCTTCCGACCCGCCCGCACTCAATGCTCCTGCTAGAGCATTGTTGTCTCCTGCTGCGGCAACCGCTGCTCCTAATACCGCGTGGGCAAGAACGTGTGCGGTTTCTTGACTGGCGGTTAGTTTGCCATTCGCGTTTTGACCGGCTAAATCTTTAAAGTGCTGTCCAATCGCATACGATACGGCTGGCGATGCGGTAGCCACAGCGATGCCCGCTCCGCTTTGGGTCGGCGCAGCTAAACCTGAGGCTAACATGTTGAGAATGACTTTGCCTTGTTGCCAATTATCTGCTTTTGCTGCCGCATCTTGAGCTTCATGGGCTTTGCGTTTGGCAGTTTCCATATCGCCATTGGCTAATGCCTCGGCTGCTGCTGTTTCGGCTGCTTCTTTGTCTGCTTTGAGTTTGTCTAAATGTTGGTTAATCTCGGTATTGGCTTGTTGAACATTTTTACTAAAATCTTGGCTGACGGTTCTTTGTAAATCCAGTTCACTTTGCACTCTATCTTTGTCAAATACGTTTTTCATGCTGCCCGAATGTCGTTCGGCGGTGTCTGTGGTTACGTTTGTATCAATATCGGCTTTGGTTTGTGCCGCTGTTTTGCCTGTCAGCCTGATTTGTGCGGCTTCGTCGGTGATTTGAATGTTGCGGGTGTTGATGCCGCTTTTCGTGATGCTGCTTTGACTGTCGCTGTCGCTGCCGTACCCTACTGATGAACTTGCGCCGTTTTTATCGGCTACGCTTGTCAGGTGTTTGTTTTGAGGTTTATTTTGTGCGCCCTGTCCCAGTGTTTTGCCGCTTATGGACGCACTTGCGCCCAATCCAAAACTTTTGCCTTCGTAGCGGCTGTGGTTTTGAATGTCGCTATGGGTAAGGGTGGCCGTCTGAAAGCGGTTTTTACCCTTGTCTTCTGCGCTTTGGCTGCTGGTGATGATGCCGCCTTTGAGGTCTGTATGGTTTCCGACCTTGATTTGATAGCCGTCTTCTCCGGCATAAATACCGCTTTGCTCGGTTACTGAAGCATGGTCGGCTCGGATTTTGCTTTGACTGTAATCGCCACTGGCACTGAAGCCATAACCTACGGTCACTTGTGCACTGGCGTTTTGTTGTTTGCTTTGATAAGTTTCTCTATCTTGTACGCTTTGAATACTTAGGTTTTTGGCATTGACTTGTACGCCTTTGCCGCGTACTTGCGCGCCTTTGATGGTAGTGTCGCCACCGCTTTGGATAAGGGTTTGGCTGCCTTTGTCGCCGATATGGCTATGGCGGTGGGTGATGCTGTCGCCATTGCCGTGGCCTTTGCCGACATTGCCGCCCGCGGTAACGCCTAATGACCAGCCTCCTTGTCCGAATGATACGGCAGCACCTGCGTTCCAACCTGCCGATTTGTTTTGGCTGCGTTCGGTATTGCTTTGCTCGGCTGATTGGAGTGTGATGTCGTTATCGGCAATCAGGATTGTGCCTGCTTTGCCGGCAACATCTGAGCCTGCGATGTTGATATTGGATTGTTCTGCTGCGCCTGTGGCGATTAATGTGGTTTTACCACCTGCTTGAATTTGACTCGCTTGGGCTTGGCTTGCTTGAACTTGGGTGGTTTGTCGGTTTTGCTGTTCGCCGTAGGTTGGAGATGTTGCCTCCTGCTGCAACCGCTGCTCCTAATACCGCGTGGGCAAGGATATATTTTGACGTGTTTTGTTGATGATGAATTAAGCAATAGGTAGTGCTTCAAAAAGTATGATACTTAAAATTTAATCATGCTTACTCTATTGGATTTTATGAAAAAATTAGGCTTGACCATTTTTATCATCATACTTTTTCAAATACTACTAAAAATGCATTACCGACTAGGCGGTAATGAGTATGGACAGTTTTACAAAAGTTTCGGCCTACAGTTTATAGGTTTATAATAATAAAAATATCTATCAAAAGAATGTAATTTTTCTTTTTTTAAAAGTTGCATCTTGCCATTCTTGTAATCACATTCGTAATATTCAACATTTTTCAAATCCGAATCAAATAGATATTGAGGTAAAACATCCCCTTCTCTGTCTAGTTCTATTAATTCCTCAAAAACTATCTTACCTTTATAATAAAAAACAATTTTTTGGAAATCTGAATTGATTATATACAGTTTTACATAATCCCAGTTAAAGTTCGTTATATCACTAATTAAGAATTCTTTTTTATTATAATCAAAACTTATTTTTCTTATTACATTCTTTTCAAATATAAAAAAATAACAATAGTGATTAATAAAGAAAATATATAAAGTATATTTTTATTCATCTTTTATCTTCTCCATTGTCTGGCTGAAATTTGTGCTCTGATTTGTTTTCTCCTCTGCTGAATTTTAAATCCGGCACCAGTATTATCTAAGTGAATCAATATATTGCTTGTATTTTGGTAATCTTTTTCAGATAATCTTTTTCTTACAACATCATAATTTCCATTACTGTTTCTTTCTGCTTGATAAAAACCATTATTTTTATAAGTTTCCAAAATTAACCCAACCAACTCTTTTGTATTTAACCTATTGTTATTTAGTACTATTTCTCTTCCTATTTCGTTATTCAGTTGATCAATCATTTCATCTGCTTTATCTAATGAAAGATTACGCCTTATAGAATAATTAATTTTTTCCCCACTTTCATGACTATTTCCTACTTTAACAGCAATATCTTTGCCAAATTCTCGTGTGATGATTGCTTGCCATAAAACGTGCCTGAATGCATTGCCAACTCCACCTTTACCACCAAATTCACTATTAGGAAATAAATTTAATTGAAAAGTTGAAGTAATTGTTGAAATATTAGGCTCTAATATTGTGGGGGGCAATAAGCAACGACCCTACCATTCAACAATTCTCGTTAATTGCACAGGTTACGCTGGTTATTGCACAAACAAATGACCATACTGCTTATCTTTGCGAATGTCATATTTACCAGCATTTCTAGTGCATTGACCATAAATATTTCGTCCAATTTCGCTGCGCTGTACTTCTTCTAAATTTTCGTAACCCAATTTTTGCTTGGCAATTTCAAAGTTTAAGTCATAACAAGCATGAACTGCTTGTGTCCAACGTGGGTTATGTTTTGAACAATTCCAGTCTGCACAACTGCCCCAAAAAGGGCAAGCTGTTAGCATTGTTGAGCAGAATGATATTAGCATTAAATTAGAAAGGGTTTTCTTCATATTTTTCTCCATTTGGTTTGTTGGGGACTACTAACTTGGGAACTGCATGATTGATATATTTACCATCTGCCCCTTCTTTTGGTGTATCCCATTTTTCAACATAATCGTCCCATTCTTCTGTACCTCTTTCAGGTACTTCCGCAAAATAACTGCTATGCGGATAGCACAATCCCTTACATGCACCTTGTATGGTGTCATTGGTTCCTAGCAAGAAAGGTATCCATTTGTTCCCCACAAAATCTTTATCATGCACGATTGAGTAGGCTCCGCTGTTATAAGTTTTACCGTCCGCACCCGTATAGGTATAGCCGTTTTTCTGTAAAACATCGGCGTAATCATTTTGCAAACAAATGACCATACTGCTTATCTTTATGAATATCATATTTACCGCTATAGTAAATACATTGAGAAGAAATATGTTGCCCAATTTCACTAAATGAGACTTCGGTAATAGATTTATATCCTAATTGGTTGCCTAATTCATGCAAAACAAAGGTACGATTTTCAGTTGTGCATGTATCAACTGCTTTCTCCCAGCGTGGATCGAGTCTCGTGCAATTAAAATCCGCACAATGACCAAAACATCCTGTTAGCATCATGGTGGAAACAAAAAGTAATGCTATATTAAAATGGTTTTTCTTCATATTTTTCTCCATTTGGTTTGTTTGGGTTG
>NZ_JBPBFH010000119.1:0-397 GCF_050896295.1 Neisseria sp. SLRRB23 | reverse complement strand
AATTTTTGAAAACCGCCGTAGATAGGGGAATGTTTGTTTTCGAATAAAAAATCCACACCCCGGTTGAGATGCGTAAGCATATCGCTGAAAGTTTTGTATTTGATGTTGTGGCTGATAGAGCCGCCGAGAACGCGGTTGAAACCGTCTGCAAACGCTGTGCGGAGAATGTCGGCGGAGAAGGCGAAACGCGCCATTACGCCTGATAAAGTTTGAGCAAATGCCGTCTGAAACCGCCAAACAGTATTTCAGACGGCATTTTTTAAGTTCTAATGATAACCCTTACCGGTATGCTTGCAGCTTGTGCAACAGGTGTCAATGTCGGTCGGTTGATGGTTGAAATGCCTGTCTCTTATACACATCTCCGAGCCCACGAGACTCGACGTCATCTCGTATGCCG
>NZ_JBPBFH010000118.1:0-398 GCF_050896295.1 Neisseria sp. SLRRB23 | reverse complement strand
CATACGAGATGACGTCGAGTCTCGTGGGCTCGGAGATGTGTATAAGAGACAGGTGTTCGTACAGCCTGCCCGAATTGGAGCCGCGCCTCTTTTCGTTTAACAACCCGATGGGTTCCTGCCCGACTTGCGACGGCTTATGTGTATAAGAGACAGTATTCGGCGTTTTCGGACAAATCGCCGTGCGATCTGGCTTCGGCAATCGCTTCGATCACTTCGGGACGCGCCACGCTTTTGAGCTGCTGCAATTCCTGTTTCAGCAATTCCGACAACATCGCCAGCTGCCTCGAAGCAGGCAGGCCGGACGGACGCGCCAATACATCTACGGCTTGGGTCTGTAAAGCATCACCGGTCAGACGGTCGGTTGCTTCTCCATACTTCACATGGCAGTTCGGTTTGCC
>NZ_JBPBFH010000117.1:0-397 GCF_050896295.1 Neisseria sp. SLRRB23 | reverse complement strand
GCGGAAATGCCGTCCGAACACGGTCAAATCCGTATTGCGCTGGGCATCCATCCGTGGTTTTCAGACGGCATTGTGGAACAGGATTTTGCCGGTTTGGAAGCCGTATTGGCGCGTTACCCCCGAGCGTGGGTCAGCTACCGTTTGGATACGAAATGCCGTCTGAAGCCCCGAGTTTCAGGCGGCATATTCACAAAGGCGCATCAGCCGGAGGAGAAGAGGGGGGTTGTTGGAGGCGGCGCAGCGTTTGGCGGAGAATTTTTTCCGCAAACACGCATAACGGCTGATAGCTTGCCTCATAACTCTTGCCGAAAACATGAAAGGTTTTCGGCTGCGGACATACGCCGTTAGACCTGTCTCTTATACACATCTCCGAGCCCACGAGACTCGACGTCATCTC
>NZ_JBPBFH010000116.1:0-398 GCF_050896295.1 Neisseria sp. SLRRB23 | reverse complement strand
AATGGCGAGGCCGTCGAATTTGGGTTCGATAACGTATTCGGGATTGCCGCCGTTCAAGCCGTCGCGCACGCGTTGGTCGAAGGCGTCCATTTCGGCATGGTCGACCACGCCCTTTGGGCAATCTGTCGCCGGAATGGGCTGAGCGCATCAAAAAAGACTGGGAGGCAGGCTGCTCCGAGTCTTCAGACGGCATTTTTCTGAATGCGGACGGCTGGCCGGATATGGGCGGACGCTTGCAGCACCTCGCCCGCACATGGAACAAGGCTGCTTTCCTCATTTCGCAATTATTTTCTGTTTTGCCCATGTTATCGCGGCAGAAACGGCGGCTTTTTCCTGCGGACTGTTTTTCTAACAGGTTGAGCCGGTTAATTGTTCACCCTGTTCCAAAACATCGTCCA
>NZ_JBPBFH010000115.1:0-399 GCF_050896295.1 Neisseria sp. SLRRB23 | reverse complement strand
ATACGAGATGACGTCGAGTCTCGTGGGCTAGTAGATGTGTATAAGAGACAGGTTGTACACGCCTTCGGCGGCCTGTTCGGAACGTGCAATCTGACCGACGAACTGTTTTTCGCCTTCGGTGGCGACTTGTCCGAGCTTGGATTTACAACCGTTGATGCAGGTCGTCTGAAAAGCAAAAAGCAACCTGCACAACCTGTTTTCCTTGCAGCAAACCTCAACCCCAACAGCCGACCCGTCCTCTCTCCCTGTGGGAGAGAGCTAGAGTTGACGACGCTTTTGGCAACGGGCGGATTACAGCGTTTGGCAAGCTCTTTGAGCGTAGAAACGCCAAGGTTGCGGTAGTGGAAGTAGTTTTCCAGTTTCGGCATATATTTGACCATAAAACGCCGGTCTTGGTGG
>NZ_JBPBFH010000114.1:0-399 GCF_050896295.1 Neisseria sp. SLRRB23 | reverse complement strand
CGTATTACCGCGGCACGCTGAAAAAGCCCAACCAATACTGCGGTCCGGATCCGAACAGCAACGCCGTGCGCGACAGCATTCAGGTGTTGCAAAAAGGCTTTATGCTGCGCACCTGCGAAGACAGCGGATTTGCCGTTTTTGACGGCGGTAATAGATGCACCGTTGCCTAAGTGGGCAATAATCATGCGGATGTCTTCCAGAGGTTTGCCCAAGATGCGTGCGGCTTCAGGGGCGACGTAACGCATACCGGTACCGTGGAAACCGTGGTCGTGGGTGCCTGACGCAGTTAAAGACAAAATCTTTTCGATTTGCCGGAACAACCTGACCGAACACGGCATTGCCTATATTCTGTCTCTTATACACATCTCCGAGCCCACGAGACTCGACGTCATCTCGTAT
>NZ_JBPBFH010000113.1:0-399 GCF_050896295.1 Neisseria sp. SLRRB23 | reverse complement strand
AAGAGACGGGCGCCCGACTTCTTGCAGCTTGAAAGTCGTGCTGCCGCTGGAACGCAGTTTGCAAATCTGGAAAACGTTGGGATGGCCCCAGCCTTCGCGCAGCGCCCATTTGAAAAAAATAAAGCGGCGCGGTTTGAACAAACCATCATGCCATGTATCGTCGGTTTGGGTGTTGGCTTGGCCGCAACATTAGGCCCGGGCATCATTAAAGGTATGTTTACCTTGATTATTTAATCAAACTAGATAAGAGAAGTGATGAGAGATTTAATACACCGATTATCCCATATTGAATTATGAACACGCCCCTTCCTTATTCCGATTACCTCATCCGCATCCTGACGGCATCTGTCTATGCTGTCGCGGTCGCAACGCCTTTGGCGCCGGCACGCCGCCTTTCTG
>NZ_JBPBFH010000112.1:0-374 GCF_050896295.1 Neisseria sp. SLRRB23 | reverse complement strand
GTCGAGTCTCGTGGGCTCGGAGATGTGTATAAGAGACAGGTATTTTCCTACCTCTGTTGCCAACCACACCGTTCGTGCTGCTCTCCGCCGCCTGTTGGGCAAACCTTTAGCAGCAGCAGGTTTGGCTTTAACGATAGCGTCCAGCAACGCATCAAAGTTCTCTTTCAAATCAGCTTCAGCGAACGAAGCACGACCAATCGTTGCATGAACAATACCTGCCTTGTCGGTACGGTACTGCTATGGTTGACCGCCTCGCCAAAGCGACCGGCATCAACGTCAGCGGCACACTCTACTCTGCCGCACTCGGCAGCGCGCCCGCAGACACCTCCATCGTCATGTCCCGCCACCATATCCAGGCAATGAGCGCAGCGCTG
>NZ_JBPBFH010000111.1:0-399 GCF_050896295.1 Neisseria sp. SLRRB23 | reverse complement strand
AAACCTGCACGAACCCAGGTCCCATTAGCAAGATTGACAGCTCTTCTATCTACGTCTATCGAAGCACGTAATCCTGCTGCATCGCCTGCATTGAGGACAACAGGAAGCTGCATACTCATAACAACATGCGCATCACAAGGCGGCGGCTTCCTTTATGCCTCCACCGATTTGGCGTGCCTGCGCTACCGCATAGGCCGTCTGAAAGCCGGCCGCCTGCTGTACGTCGTCGACCACCGCCAAGCCCTGCACTTCGAGCAACTCTTTCGCGGCGATTTTTTTGCCGTTTTCGACGGTAAAAAAATTCTCGCCGTGAAACGCCGTGCCGGCCGGAACGACTTTCTTGAAGGCATTCAGCAGCCTGCTGTTTGCCAAATCCTCTTTCTCATCGCCTTCGGGCTT
>NZ_JBPBFH010000110.1:0-373 GCF_050896295.1 Neisseria sp. SLRRB23 | reverse complement strand
GCAGGGCACTTGTCATCAGCTGGCTTTTTGCCATATTGAAAAACAAAATTATTGACGCATTACGTCAAATCGGGAGACGAAAGAAAGTCTATACCGAACTGGATGACGTGCTGCTGGATGAAGCATTTCAATGACACAAGGCTTGGCACACGGCAGGTTCGCCGCCTCGCAAAACGGCGAAACCCTCTTTTATTATGAAATGCGAACACGGCATGATTAAAGAAGTGAAACTGCCCAAAAACAAATAACCCCCCGTTTTTCAAACAATACCGCCGCTACAACATCACCACTGCCAAGCCCGGCGACGACTACGCCGCCATGCGCGAAGTATTGACTGTCTCTTATACACATCTCCGAGCCCACGAGACTCGAC
>NZ_JBPBFH010000010.1:0-61386 GCF_050896295.1 Neisseria sp. SLRRB23 | reverse complement strand
CCGCCAGCAAACTCTTGACCGAATTTGTGGACAGGCATCCCACCGTCGTGATGCTCTGCCTTGGTTTTTTGTTGATGATCGGTTTCAGCCTGATTGCGGAAGCCTTCCGCAACACCGTAGCGCAGCCCTCCAACAACGGCGGCAACACCGTAGCGCAGCCCTCCAACAACAACGGCAACACAGCGATACAGCCGTCCAACAACAACGGCAACACAGCGACACAGCCGTCCAACAACAACGGCAACACAGCGACACAGCCGTCCAACAACAACGGCAACACAGCGACACAGCCGTCCAACAACGGCGGCAACTCTGCAACGCAACCTTCCGCTGCCAACGACAATCCTCCTCCCTCCACTCTGACAAACGGCACACCTGATTTTTCAGTCAGTGTTAGTAGATTGAGAAATGAGGCTGAAGGAGATGTGCGTAAGTTGGCTAGAGAGTACGGTGTGGATGATGTAACTGTTTCGACTTACCAAGTCAGCGCTTTGGGTCAAAATGCCAATGGCGGCTCTCTTGATTTGTCTAAAGTACCTTTGAAACAGCTGACCCGCGCTGCACATAGAGAATCTGCACAGGTACGTGCAAAGGTAGAGGGAGTGTATAAAACTTATACACTGACCCGCAGCGGCGAGTCCCATATCTACCGTCAGAATTATTCTCTGATTGCCGGCATTAAACCGACTTCCTACTCGATTCAAGGGCCTGGAGTGAATGAGACTGAGAGTATCAGTGATGAAGATTATCTGACCATCAAAGGTACTCCGACTAAAACCTTGCCCGCAGCCGGTAAAGCGACTTATTCCGGTGCTGCATTTGACGGAAAAAAACAAGGCGTGTTGAACTACTCCGTAGATTTCAATGAAAAAACGGGTGAAGGCAACATTACCGGTTTAGGTGAAAAAGTCATCTTGAACAAGGGTAGCATAACCCATATCGATCACAATAACGAAATTGATGGAAGCCGCCTTGAAGGCCACGGTATTAAAGGTTCTTCTAATAAAGGTGATTACGCGCTCGGCTTCTTCGGTGCCAATGCCGAAGAAATCGTCGGTACAGTTAATGACGGCGAAATCGGCTTTGCCGGCTCCCGTTAATCCCGCCTGATACAAATGCCGTCTGAAACCGGAAACGGTCTTTCAGACGGCATTTCGACCATTTGACTGCGCGGTTTGCCCGTCCGGTCCCTTGCCCTGAAACTGTTTGATTTATGAAAAAATTTGCTTTGCTTCTTTTGTTCATGCCGACGGCGGCTGTTGCCGGAACGCCCGTTTTGCCCATACCCGTGTCGAAGCAGGTGTTCGTGGACGGCAAATTCGACGATAGGATAGTGCCTGCCGAAAGGCTTGAAAGGGCTGATGAAACGGAAATTCCGGTTCTGCCGCTTGCTTCCTATGCCCCATCTTTTGACGAACAGATCGACAATGCCTTCCGCCTGTTGCAGCGTGCCGCGCCGAAGCGGGCTGCCGCGCCTGTTGTTGCATCTGTCGGCAAGGCGGAAGAGACCGAAATCAAGCCTGTGGCAACACATAAGAAGTTTTCCAACGAGGCGGCTTTCGGTACGGATGCGCCCGTGCCGTCTGAAACCGTTGCAGCCGGAGAAGCCGCCGAAGCCGTTTCAGACAGCAATGCCTCTCTTGCGGGTTTAGAAGAGCAGATCAACCGCGCCGTCGTCGCCCGAGATTGGGACACGCTGCAAACGCTGCTGGAAAGCTATCGCACCCTGCCGGATTTCAATCCGGTTCTGCACGATTACGCGCTGGGCGGTTTACGCCGCAGTCAGTTGCGCCATGACGAGGCGGTGGCTTTGTATCGCGGCATTTTGGCGCAACAGCCCGATTTGGCGTATCCACGTTTCGATTTGGGCGTGATGCTGTTTGAAAACAGGCAGTACCGCGAGGCGAAGGCGGAATTGGAGCGGGCGAAACCTGATTTGCAGCCACCGATACAGCAGCTTGCCGACCGCTATCTTGCCGCCATAGACAAGGCTCAAGGCTGGAAGCCCGATGTGTCGCTGCAATACGAGCAAACGGACAATGTGAATAACGCTTCGTCCGAAAAAACGATTGAATTTGCGGGCAAAAGCTGGACGAAAACCGCCGACAGCCTACCGCAAAAGGCACACGGTTTGCGCTACGGCTTGGGCGTGTCGCGCGAAATCAATGCGGGCGGGCATCATTTCCTCTACGGCGACATCAGCGGCGGCGGCGTGCACTATTGGGATAACAAAGATTTCAGCGAACAGAGCCTGCGCCTGTCGCTCGGCTATAAAAACCGTTCAGTAACGCGCTCGTTCGGCATCGTGCCGTTTATCGAGCAAAACCTCTTAGGTGGCAGCCGATACAATTTCGTCGGCGGCTTCAATGCCGATTTCTCCCAACGCTTGAGCGAACACTGGCGGCTGACACTAAACGCGGGCAATATGTGGAAGCATTATCAGGAAGACCGCACCGCCGCCCGATACGACAGCCATATGCCGCTGGCGGGCGCGACGCTGATGTATTCCGCGCCGAAAGACCGGCTGCTTTACGGCGGTGCGGACTGGCCGCACGACATGACGAAAGAGGCGGAACAGGCTTCCGTCCGCAAGGGTTTGCGTGTCGGCGCGGTCAAAACGTTCGACGGCGGCTTGGGTCTGCGGGCAAAGCTGCGCTATACCCGCAGGACTTTTGATGCACCCGGGACCATTGTGTACCGCTTCCAGCGCAAAGACCACGAATATCAGGCAAACCTGTCGTTGTGGCACGACAAAATCTCTTGGAAGGGATTTACGCCGCAACTCAATTTCCGCTATCTGAAAATCGACAGCAATATGAAAAGTTTTTACACACGCAAAAACATGCAGATTTTCATGAGCGTGGAAAAGGATTTCAAATAAGCGCAAAAAATGCCGTCTGAACATTTTTCAGACGGCATTTTTTGCTGTCGGAAACATACCGTCGGCAACATCTGTGAGCAGAATCAAAAACAACCGCATCATTTATTGTCAACGCCCATACCGGCAGAGTAACATTGCATTTTCCCCACCGGTATCAGCCATGACCACCAATCCCGCAAACGTCCTTGCCTCCGTCGATTTAGGTTCCAACAGTTTCCGCCTCCAAATTTGCGAAAACAACAACGGACAATTAAAAGTTATCGATTCCTTCAAACAGATGGTCCGTTTTGCCGCCGGTCTGGACGAACAGAAAAACCTCAGCGCATCCTCACAGGAACAGGCTTTAGACTGCCTGGCAAAATTCGGCGAACGCCTGCGCGGCTTCCGCCCTGAACAGGTACGCGCCGTAGCAACCAATACATTCCGCGTTGCCAAAAACATCGCAGATTTCCTTCCCAAGGCCGAAGCGGCACTGGGTTTCCCCATAGAAATCATCGCTGGGCGCGAAGAGGCCCGGCTGATTTATACCGGCGTCGTCCACACCCTTCCCCCGGAAGGCGGCAAAATGCTGGTTATCGACATCGGCGGCGGCTCGACAGAATTCATTATCGGTTCAACCCTGCGCCCCGACATTACCGAAAGCCTGCCTTTAGGCTGCGTTACCTACAGCCTGCGCTTCTTCCAAAACAAAATCACCGCCAAAGACTTCCAATCTGCCATTTCTGCCGCCCGTAACGAAATCCAACGCATCAGCAAAAACATGAAGCGCGAAGGTTGGGATTCCGCCGTCGGAACTTCGGGTTCGGCAAAATCCATCCGCGACGTCCTTGCAGCCGAATTGCCGCAAGAGGCAGACATTACCTATAAAGGCATGCGCGCCCTTGCCGAACGTATCGTCGAAGCCGGCTCGGTCAAAAAAGCCAAATTTGAAAACCTGAAACCGGAACGCATCGAAGTCTTTGCCGGCGGGCTTGCCGTGATGATGGCGGCATTTGAAGAATTGGAACTCGATAAAATGACCGTAACCGAAGCCGCACTGCGGGACGGTGTGTTCTACGACCTGATAGGCCGTGCGCTGAACGAAGACATGCGCGAACAAACGGTTTCGGAGTTCCAACACCGCTACCACGTCAGCCTCAATCAGGCCAAACGCGTTGCCGATACCGCGCAAACCTTTATGGACAGCCTCTGCCACGTCAAAAACGTTACCGTCCAAGAGCTTGCCCTTTGGAAACAATATCTCGGACGGGCCGCGCGCCTGCACGAAATCGGTTTGGACATCGCCCACACGGGATATCACAAACATTCCGCCTACATCCTGGAAAACGCCGATATGCCGGGTTTCTCACGTAAAGAACAGACCATACTTGCCCAACTGGTCATCGGTCATCGCGGCGATATGAAAAAAATGGGCGGCATTATCGGCGCCAACAAAATGTTGTGGTATGCCGTTTTGTCCCTGCGCCTTGCCGCCCTGTTCTGCCGTTCGCGCCAAGACCTGTCTTTCCCGAAAAACATACAGTTGCGCACGGATACGGAAAGCCACGGCTTCATCCTGCGTATTGACAAGGAATGGCTGGAACGCCACCCCCTGATTGCCGACGCATTGGAATATGAAAGCGTCCAATGGCAAAAAGTCAATATGCCGTTTAAAGTTGAAGCCGTCTGACCTTTACAAACTAAATGCCGTCTGAATGATGTTCAGACGGCATTTCCCTATCCGCAAACCAAAAAAAACCGACTGCCTTGTATCTACGACAGCAGACGGGTCGATTTGCCACTCCAAGCAAAACCTGCTTATATGCGCGGCAAATTCGGCCGACCCGAATAAGATCAAGCAAGTATTCCCATAATCCGCGTACATGGCGCAGACCATCCCGCCAAGGCGGAGCCGGACTCAGGACATAAATAAAGCGGCAACCGGATGGCTGCCGCTTTTTTGTAAAGATGAGCGGTACCAATTCACTCATTCTTACATCAGAATCACAATACATATGGAGCACCTAAATCCCCTATTTCTGCAAACAATTCCCCGACCGTCTCCATCAGGACAGAAAACTTGTTGCAGCCACCTTCCTGAAAGGACTAGGAAAACTCAAATGCATTATGGGATTTTTGAATACCTCAATAATGGCGGCGGCGGAAATAAAACATCCCCTCACTGTCGATTTCCAGCACATAGCGTCCGTTCTGTACGGCGGCATATCCGCTTTTCCCCGTCTGGTAAGGTTGCAGTGCGGCATGCGAAACCAGGTAATCCGTCAACTTCCCGCCGTCTTGTGCGACATTGTCCACCAGTTTGGCAAACAAGGTATGACACACGCCGTTTGCCGCCCAACCTACCGGACCGCCCTTATCGTCGGTTTCCATGCATTTGCCGCTGATGACTTCCAAGTCGTTGGGATGCTTGCCGATCAGTTGCAACACATTCTGTTCCGACAAGCCCTCAATCGGATAAGTCAGCTGTTTTTTGCCTTCAGCCGTTTTTCCTTCTTGCGCCCCACCCAGAGCCAAACCGGCAATCGCCGTATTGTCGATATATTTGACTTTGAAAACCGGTTTCGGCGCACCCTGCACTGCATTTTGCGGCTGTTCCGCCGTATTTTCGGATTTGCCGCAGGCGGCAAGCAGCAGGCAGCCGCCTAACACGGCAAAAGGTATTTTCAGCATTCCGCACTCCTGATGGTTTCAAAATGCCGTCTGAAACACGGATAATGGATGTTCAGACGGCATGGGTTTATTTCAAAGGACGGATACCGACCGCATCACGTACCTTATTCAAAAGTTCGCGCGCTTCTTTACGTGCTTTTTGTGCGCCGGCCTGCAAAATGTCTTCGATTTGCGAAGGGTCGGCGGTCAGCTCGTTGTAGCGTTCGCGCGGTTCTGCCAGCTCGGCGTTGATTTTCGCCGCCAAAAGTTTTTTTGCCTCGCCCCAAGCCAGGCCTTCGGCCAGCATTTGTGTGAACGCTGCTGTTTCAGACGGCGTGGAGAAGGCTTTGTAGATTTCAAACAAGGGGCTTTCGTCCGGCTGTTTCGGCTCGCCCGGCTCTTTCATATTGGTGATGATTTTGTTGACCGATTTTTGGGTTTTCTTGTCGTTTTCCCAAAGCGGAATGGTGTTGCCGTAGGATTTGGACATTTTGCGTCCGTCCAAACCGACCAAGAGTTCGACGTTTTCGTCGATTTTCACTTCGGGCAGGGTGAAGAGTTCTTGGAAACGGTGGTTGAAGCGGCCGGCAATGTCGCGCGCCATTTCGACGTGTTGGATTTGGTCGCGTCCGACGGGCACTTCGTTGGCGTTGAACATGAGGATGTCGGCAGTCATCAGAATCGGATAACTGAACAAACCCATTTCCACACCGAAATCAGGATCTTCCTGATTGTTTTCTGCATTTGCCTGCACGGCGGCTTTGTAGGCGTGTGCGCGGTTCATCAGGCCTTTTGCGGTGATACAGGTCAGAATCCAGTTCAATTCCATCACTTCGGGGATGTCGCTTTGACGGTAGAAAGTGGTTTGTTCCGGATTAAGTCCGCAGGCGAGCCATGTGGCGGCAACAGCTTGAGTAGATTGATGAATCATTTCCGGCTCATGACATTTGATGATGCCGTGGTAATCGGCGAGGAAAAGGAAGGATTCGGTATCTGGGTTTTGCGCCGCGCGGACGGCGGGGCGGATGGCGCCGACGTAGTTGCCCAGATGCGGGATGCCGGTGGTGGTTACGCCGGTCAGAACTCGTTTTTTGCTCATAAAAATGTCCTTACGGCATCAATGCCGTCTGAAAGGGAAAAGAATGTGCCGATTATACCCGATTCACAATATTTGTTCAGACGGCATCGGACGCTTCCCTATTGGACAGATTAAGTTATACACATAAATCAAAAAATTTATTTCAATCATATTCAACAAGATAAGCAATTAAATCTGAAAAGTTAAAATCTGACGCTTGAGTTATCCACAATTATGCACATATAGGCTTCGACAGCGGACATTTTGAAAAGGAAACAAAAATGCGATACGACAAATTAACCGCCAAATTCCAACAAGCCCTTGCAGAAGCTCAGAGTTTGGCGTTGGCTGCGGACAGCAGCTACCTGGAAGCAGGCTTCGTGCTGAAAGCCCTGCTCGACGACCAAAACAGCGGAGCCGCCGCGCTCTTGGCTCATGCGGGCGTGAATGTGCCGCAGGTGAAACAGCGTTTGCAACAACATTTAAACAGCTTGCCGAAAGTGTCCGGCCAGGGCGGCGACATTATGCCCAGCCGCGAATTGCAGGCGGTGTTGAACCTGATGGATAAAGCGGCAACCAAACGCGGCGATGCCTATATCGCCAGCGAACTTTTCCTGCTGGCTTTGGTTCAGCAGAATGATGCAACCGGCAAAATCCTGAAAGAAGCCGGTGCGACCGAACAAAATATCAATGCCGCAATTGATGCGGTACGAGGAGGACAAAACGTGAACGATGCCAATGCCGAAGACCAACGCGATGCTCTGAAAAAATATACGCTCGACCTGACCCAGCGTGCCCGTGACGGCAAGCTTGACCCCGTTATCGGCCGCGACGACGAAATCCGCCGCGCAATTCAGGTGCTGCAACGCCGTACCAAAAACAACCCCGTGCTGATTGGCGAACCAGGCGTGGGTAAAACCGCCATTGTCGAAGGTTTGGCGCAACGCATCGTCAACGGCGAAGTACCCGAATCCCTGCGTAACAAACGCCTTTTGGTTCTGGACTTGGCGGCTTTGATTGCCGGCGCGAAATACCGCGGCGAATTTGAAGAACGCTTGAAAGGCGTGTTGAACGATTTGGCGAAAGACGACGGCAACACCCTGATTTTCATCGACGAAATCCATACTTTGGTCGGTGCGGGCAAAACCGACGGCGCGATGGACGCAGGCAATATGTTAAAACCAGCTTTGGCCCGAGGCGAAGTGCACTGAATCGGCGCGACCACCTTGGACGAATACCGCCAATACATCGAAAAAGACGCGGCACTCGAACGCCGTTTCCAAAAAGTATTGGTTGGCGAGCCCAGCGTGGAAGACACCATCGCNATCTTGCGCGGTTTGCAGGAGCGTTATGAAATCCACCACGGCATCGACATCACCGACCCCGCCATCGTTGCCGCCGCAGAATTGAGCGACCGCTACATCACCGACCGCTTCCTGCCCGATAAAGCGATTGATTTGATCGACGAAGCTGCCAGCCGTGTCAAGATGGAAAAAGAAACCAAGCCGGAAGCAATGGACAAAATTGACCGCCGTCTGATTCAACTTCGGATGGAAAAGGCGCACGTTGAAAAAGAAAAAGACGATGCCAGCAAAAAACGTTTGGAACTGATAGACGAGGAAATCGACGGTCTGCAAAAAGAATACGCCGATTTAGACGAAATCTGGAAAGCCGAAAAAGCAATTTCAGACGGTGCTGCTAATATTAAGAAACAAATTGACGAAGTCAAAATTAAAATCGAACAGGCCAAACGGCAAGGCGATTTGGCACTGGCTTCAAAATTGATGTATGAAGATTTGGAGCATTTGGAAAAACAGCGCGCAGCCGCCGAACGGGCAGATACGGGTAGCGCAAAACCGGCAAACAAACTCTTGCGTAATAATGTCGGCGCGGAGGAAATCGCAGAAGTGGTTTCCCGTATGACCGGCATCCCAGTATCTAAAATGATGGAAGGTGAACGAGACAAGCTTTTGAAAATGGAAGAAGTATTGCATCGCCGTGTGGTCGGTCAAGACGAAGCCGTGCGTGCCGTGTCTGACGCCATCCGCCGCAGCCGTTCCGGCCTTGCCGATCCAAACAAGCCTTACGGCAGCTTCCTGTTCCTAGGCCCGACCGGCGTGGGTAAAACCGAGTTGTGCAAAGCCCTGGCAGGCTTTCTGTTCGACAGCGAAGACCATCTGATCCGCATCGATATGTCCGAATACATGGAAAAACACGCCGTTGCCCGCCTCATCGGCGCGCCTCCGGGCTATGTCGGCTACGAAGAAGGCGGCTACCTGACCGAACAAGTGCGCCGCAAACCGTACAGCGTGATTCTTTTGGACGAAGTGGAAAAAGCCCATCCCGACGTGTTCAATATCCTGCTGCAAGTATTGGATGACGGCCGTTTGACCGACGGACAAGGTCGAACTGTGGACTTCAAAAATACCGTCATCGTCATGACTTCCAACATCGGCAGCCAGCACATCCAACAAATGGGTACTCAAGACTACGAAGCGGTAAAAGAAGTCGTGATGGAGGATGTGAAAGAACATTTCCGTCCTGAAATGATCAACCGTATCGACGAAGTGGTCGTGTTCCACGGACTGGATCAGGATAATATCCGCAACATTGCGAAAATCCAGCTTAAAGGTTTGGAAAAACGTTTGGAAAAACAAAACCTGCGCCTGGCTGTTTCCGATGCCGCTCTGGACATCATCGCCAAAGCCGGTTTCGACCCGATTTACGGCGCGCGCCCGCTCAAACGCGCCATCCAATCGGAAATCGAAAACCCGCTGGCAAAAGCCCTGCTTGCCGGAAACTATGCGCCCGAAAGCGAAATCAGGGTGGAAGCCGACGGCGACAGACTGAAATTTGCCTGATTCGTTCCTGCTGTTGAAAATGCCGTCTGAAACGGGAATCTCCGTTTCAGACGGCATTTTTTATCAGAACCCTACTGATGGTAGGTTTGCAGGAATCTTGCCAGCCTGCCCATCGCCTCTTCAATCTGATGGACGTAAGGCAGCGTGACAATGCGGAAATGGTCGGGTTTAATCCAATTAAACCCCGTTCCCTGCACCAGCAGGACTTTTTCGCGCACCAACAAATCGTAAACGAATTTCATATCATCGTGGATGCGGTACATTTCGATATCGATTTTCGGGAACATATACATCGCGCCCATCGGTTTGACGCAGGACACTCCAGGTATCTGGTTGACCAGTTCCCACGCCCTGTTGCGCTGTTCCAAAAGCCGCCCGCCGGGCAAGATGAATTCGTTAATGCTCTGATAACCGCCCAATGCCGTCTGAATCGCGTGCTGCATCGGCGTATTGGCACACAGGCGCATGGACGAGAGCATATCCAAACCCTCGATATAACCTTTTGCATGATGTTTCGGCCCGTTGAGCACCATCCAGCCTTGGCGGAATCCGGCAACGCGGTAGGCTTTGGACAAACCGTTGAACGTTACCGTCAAAAGGTCGGGGGCAAGCGCGGCGATGTGGTGGTGAACCGCGCCGTCATAAAGGATTTTGTCGTAAATCTCGTCGGCGAAAATAATCAAACCATGCTTGCGCGCCAGTTCGGCGATTTCGAGCAGAATTTCCAGGCTGTACACCGCTCCTGTCGGATTATTGGGGTTGATGACGACGATGGCTTTGGTTTTGGGCGTGATTTTGGCTTCCATATCGGCAAGGTTGGGAAACCAGCCGTTTTCTTCGTCGCACAGATAATGGCGTACCGTACCGCCCGCAAGCGTTGCCGCCGCCGTCCACAAAGGGTAGTCGGGCGCGGGAATCAGGATTTCGTCGCCGTCGTTGAGCAATGCCTGCATAGACATCGTAATCAGCTCGGACACGCCGTTGCCGATATAGACATCGTTTACCGTAATATCGCGCAAACCTTTGGTCTGATAGTAGTGAACGATGGCTTTGCGGGCGGAATACAGCCCTTTGGAATCGCAATAGCCTTGCGAAGTCGGCAGGTTGCGGATGACATCGACCAAGATTTCATCAGGGGCTTCAAAGCCGAACGGCGCAGGGTTGCCGATATTGAGCTTGAGGATTTTGTTACCCTCCTCTTCCAACTGAAGGGCTTTTTTATGTACGGGGCCACGAATGTCGTAGCAGACGTGGTCGAGCTTTGCAGACTTGGGAAACTTATCCATAATGTGTTCCGTAAATTTTGGGCAATGGGTGGGAATGTACTCTTTTTCACGCGGAATTTAAAGCATCAGGGCGGGGTTTTTCAGGCTTTTCACCTGCCCTCTTTGCGCCGTTCGCTGACACTTTTGCCGCCTATGCCCCAGTTATCGGTATCCACTTCGTCAATCACGACAACCGTTGTTTCGGGATTTTTACCCAGCACGCGGCGCAACAATTCCGTTACACCTTGTATCAGCTCCGCCTTCTGCTCCGTACTCGGCGCTTCCTTACCACCGGTTACTTTAATGTTGACATAGGGCATCTTTTCTCTCCATTCAAAAATTTTGCCATCTTATCAGACAAGCCCGTTACACCCAACCGGCTTTTTCATTTCTCAAAAACCATATATCAGACAATAATTTATTTATCAGCACCGAAGCACAGGCTTTCGCCGACAGCACAGACGACAAAGACGGAGCAGACATCATCCCCTTGCGCCAAGGCTTTTGGAAAGCCAGTGTCGAACACAAAGCCGACTTCCCCGATCAAACCGTGTGTCAAAAACAGGCGAACTACTCGACTTTAACCTTCCAAATCGGCCATTCTCACCATTCATTCCGCCCGCACAAAAATGCCGTCTGAAGGCTTCAGACGGCATCCTTTGTTCAAACATCAATACCAGCCGCGCAGCTTCATCGCTTTTTCAACACGGCGGATACTCATCATATAAGACGCGGTTCGCAAATCGACATCATACTCTTGCGCCAAGTTCCAAATATCGCGGAACGCACGGCGCAGGACAACGGTTTCTTTCTCTTGAACTTCGTCAAACTCCCAATAATAGCCTTGCAGGTTTTGCACCCACTCGAAATAGGAAACGACCACGCCGCCGCAGTTCGCCAGAATATCGGGCACGACCAATACGCCGTTTTGACGCAAAATAACGTCGGCTTCGGGCGTAGTCGGGCCGTTCGCGCCTTCAACCACGATTTTCGCGCGGACTTTACCGGCGTTTTCGGAAGTCAGCTGGTTTTCCAGCGCGCAAGGGGCGAGTACGTCCACATCCAAAGCCAAAAGTTCGGCGTTGGTAATTTCCTTGCCGTAACCGGCTTCGTTGGTGATGAAACCTTTTTCTTGGAACTCTTTGAACAGGGCTTCCATATCCAAGCCGTTTTCATTGTAGATAGCAACATCGACAGTAGAAACCGCAACAACTTTCGCACCGGATTGATGCGCGTAATAACCGGTGTGGTAGCCCACATTGCCGAAGCCTTGGATGGCGTAGGTTGCGCCTTTCACGTCTTTGCCCAGTTTTTCCAAAGCTTGGATGGCGGCAAGGTTCACGCCGTAACCGGTAGCCTCGGTACGCGCCAAAGAGCCGCCGAACTCAACCGGTTTGCCGGTAAATACGCCCGGTGCGGAATGTTTCACCACGTTTTCATAAGCATCCACCATCCAAGACATGATTTTGCCGTTGGTGTTCACATCAGGTGCAGGAATATCGATTTTCTCGCCAATCAGCGGAGAAATGGCCTCGGAATAAGCGCGGGCGATACGTTCCAGTTCCGCTTCGGAATAATCGCGCGGATCCAAGGTAATGCCGCCTTTGCCGCCGCCGTAAGGAATACCGGCCACGCAGCATTTGATGGTCATCCAAATCGACAGAGCTTTGACTTCGTCCAAATTCACACCGGGATGGAAGCGCACGCCGCCTTTATAGGGGCCGACGGCGTTGTTGTGTTGCGAACGGTAACCGGTAAAGGTTTTGACCGTGCCATCGTCGAGTTTGACGGGAAAATTGACTTCCAAAACGCGCTTCGGACTTTTCAGAATTTCATAAACAGCCGGATCGGTTTTCAGTTGGTCACAGGCGGTTTTCACCTGTTTGCGGGCGGTTTCAAACGGATTGAGGGTTTCTTTTACAGCAGCATGAGACATTTTGCTTCCTTTTCACAAAGAGAGGTTCGGAATGGAACAAGCCATCAGGTTCGCAACTATAACCAATTTCCCGACAAAATGTAATAGCGTGTAGTCGGAATCAGCCCGATTTGATTAATCTATATATGATTTTATTTCCCAAGCCGCACAGAATCCGTCTGAAAAAAGCAGCACACGCATCCGAAAAGCAAATGTCCAATTAAATAAAGATATAAACATCCTTTTATTTTTTAAAAATTTAATTGGAACATCGCCGGGATTTGCACACCTTGCCCGACTCCGTTCCGAACTCCGAAAACACCGCCTGCAAAACCTGTTGCGATTGTTAACAATCCATACATTAGAAGCTCTGTGCAAACAATGTTAAAATAAACTATTGCAATCTACAGGAAACCAAACTATGAATGCTGCCATCGAACATGTCCAAGCTGTTGCCTTTGACTTGGACGGCACACTGTGCGATTCCGTCCCCGACCTTGCCGCCGCCGCAGAAGCGATGTTGGAACACCTCGGTATGAAACCGCTGCCTGCAAAAGTGGTCGAAAGCTATGTGGGCGACGGCATCGGCAAACTGGTTCACCGCGTCCTCACCAACGACCGCGACCGCGAAGCCGATTCCGAACTGTGGGAAAAAGGTTTCGTGTTCTATATGAAATACTACCGCGACCATTTGAGCGTCTTCACCCGCCCCTATCCCGAAACCGAAGCCGGGCTGGCATTGCTCAAATCTTTAGGCATCCCGCTCGCCGTCGTTACCAACAAAAACGAAATCCTTGCCGCCGAGCTTCTAAAACAACTGGGACTCGCCGACTATTTCAGCCTGATACTCGGCGGCGACAGCCTGCCCGAAAAAAAACCCAGCCCGCTGCCGCTGCGGCACGCCGCCGAAGTTTTGGGTATCGATGCCGCCAATATGCTTATGGTCGGCGACTCGCGCAACGACATCATCGCCGCCAAAGCCGCCGGCTGCCTGAGTGTCGGCGTTACCTTCGGTTACGGCGATATGACGCTGCTCGCGCAAGACGATACGACCCGCCCCGACCGGATTATCGGCTCGCTGCCCGCAATTTACGAAAACCTGCAACCGCAGACAAATAAAGAAGAGTAGGCATTCGGACGGCACGCTATGCCGTCTGAAACCTGCCGCACGCCGAAACCGCCGCCATGAAACCGCAAAAATCCCTACGCGCCCGCGCGATGGACATCCTCTCGCGCCAAGAAGTCAGCCGTCTCGGGCTGCAGCGCAAGCTCGCCCCCCATGCCGAAAGCGAAGAAGAGTTGGAAAACGTCTTGAACGAATTTTCCGAACGCAACTGGCAATCGGATTTACGCTATGCAGAAGCCTATATCCACAGCAAAAGCCGTAAACACGGCTCCCTGCGCCTGAAACAAGCCCTGGCTCAACAGGGCATAGACGAAGAGACAAGCCGAAAGCTGCTTCCGGACAGATTGAGCGAAAAACAGACCGCCATGGACGTGTTGCGTAAAAAATTCAAACATCCGGCCGCCGACCTTAAAGAAAAACAAAAACAGGCACGCTTCCTCGCCTATCGCGGTTTTGATGCCGATACCGTTCAGACGGCATTGAAACATGCCTGGGATGACGGCTGGGAGGAAGACTGCTGAACTGAATCCTTGAATCTTTTTGCATGACGGCGTAACCTTACCTCCATTTCCAACTTTTCCGATTGAGAATAAAATGTCCGAACAATCCGAGAAAAATCACAACCCACTTCTTGAAGATGAACGCAAAAACCCAGTTTACCGTATGGGTCAGGCAGTTGCCGGATTCATGCTCGTCGTTTGGGCCGCCGTATTGGCACTCGTGTTTTTCCTAGTCTTCCGTTTTTGGCTTTCCTAAACAAAATGCCGTCTGAAACCTTCAGACGGCATCGGCAGCCCATTTCGGCAGGCTATCCCATCATAGCTTTTTTTAGCTTGAATTCCACTTTCCCATTCCCTAAAATTTTTCCACACCCATTTCAAAATACCCTTTCTTAAAACAGGTACACTATGACACAACAACGCCAACTGCCTTCCCACGAACTCATTATGTCCGAACTGATGATGCCGGACACCGCCAATTTCAGCGGCAACGTACACGGCGGCGAACTCCTGCTCCTGCTCGACCAGGTTGCCTATTCCTGTGCCAGCCGTTACAGCGGCAACTATTGCGTAACCCTTTCAGTAGACAAAGTCCTGTTTAAAGAACCCATCCATGTCGGCGACCTGGTTACTTTCTACGCCAGCGTAAACTACACGGGGCGTACCTCTATGGAAATCGGCATCCGTGTCGAAGCACAAAACATCCGTACGGGAGAAATCCGCCATACCAACAGCTGCTACTTCACCATGGTTGCAGTCAAAGACGGCAAACCCGTTCCCGTACCGCCACTGGAAATCCTGACTGACCGTCAACGCTGCCGCTACGAAAAAGCCAAAAAACGTAAAAACATCAGCCTGCAAGCCTCTGAAGACATGTCCTGCGGCTGCTGACGGCGGCATCCGAAACAGGCATATAGGCCGGTTATCTCCGTCAACTCAAACTATCCTCAAATAAAATGCCGTCTGAAAAGCTTTCAGACGGCATTTTTAGCCTGATTTCAAACAGAAAGTCAGAACGCGATATAGCTGTTCGGGTTAACCGGCTTACCGTTTTGCCGAACCTCGAAATGAAGCTGTGTTCTGGAAGCATCGGTATTGCCCATCAAGGCAACCTGCTGCCCGCGTTTAACCTGCTGACCCTCTCCAACCAGCAATTTTTGATTGTGTCCATATGCAGTCAGGAAAGAAGAATTATGCTGAACGATAACCAGGTTTCCATACCCCCTCAAACCGGAACCTGCATAAACTACTTTGCCGTCTGCCGCCGCTAAAACAGGCTGTCCCGCATTTCCTGCAATATCAACACCCTTGTTGCTGCCTCCGAAATCGGCAATCACTTTGCCTTGCGTCGGACGCTGCCAAACAATGCCGCCGACCGAACGCGTACCGGATGACGAAGAGGCAGAAGCCTGTGAAACAGCTGGCGCAGGAGCAGAAACTGCTTTATTTTCTACAACAGGAGCGGCAGGTTGCGTCGCTGTTTGTACGACAGGTTGCGCAGCAGGCTTCACTGTCGGCTGTGCAGCGACTTGTGCGGCGGGTCTACTTTCTGCGACGGCGGTTTTCGGTGCGGTATATCCTGCCGGTTTGACTTTTACGACCTGACCAATGCTGAGCGTATTATCCGCCATCCCGTTCCACGCACGGAAATCATCTTGAGAGATATGGTAGCGTTTGGAAATGTTGTACACCGTGTCGCCGCGCACAATAGTGTGCGTCGCCGCATTAATGTCGACAGGCGCATAAGAAGGAATATATGCACCCGAAACCGCCGGAGAAGGCGGCACATAAGCAGGAGGCGTATAAACCGCCGTACTTTGCACCGGCGGCACATAAGGTGCATCGTTGGCAGGAGCAGGACTGTACGGCGTTGCGCCATAAGGGTTGTCGTAGACCGCCGCAGACTGTACAGCCTGCATTCCTGAATTTCCTGCAATGACGGGGGCAGGCTGTTGGGTGGCACAACCGCCCAACAGTGCGGCAACGGAGGCACAAGCTGCCAAAAGTGTCGTTTGTTTCAACATAAGATAACCTTCATGTTCCGATATATAGCCTGAATGCGCTATATCATAATAAAAATGCGCGTTCTTCTCAAGCGCAAAGCCCATCCGCCTTTGAAGAAAGGCTTAGTCCGCATGCCAAAAAGCCACCGTATCCGCCATCTCCGAATAAGCGGTCAGGTCAATTTGCAGCGGCGTTATGCTGATAAAGCCTGCCGCGCATTCTCCGAAATCCGTTCCCTCTTCATTATCGGAAACCCTGCCGACCGGACCTATCCAGTAAATCTGCTCACCACGCGGATTTCGGGACGGTACAATACTCTGCTCGTGATGCCGCCTGCCCAAACGGGTAATCTTAACTCCCCTGATTTCATCCGGGGCGACGGCAGGAATATTGATATTCCATAAAACCGGTGAGGAAGGCGGATTCTTGAAGAAATGCGCCAACACCGCCCACACAGCCTTCTCTGCGGTTTCCCAATAGCGTCCCGAACTGTCATTCAAGGAAAAAGCCAATGCGGGAATACCCATCAGATAGGCTTCGGTTGCTGCAGCCACCGTTCCCGAATAAAGCGTGTCATCCCCCATATTTGCGCCACGGTTGATGCCTGAAAACACGACATCCGGCTTGAAGTCAGACAAGGCAGACTGACCGACATGGATACAGTCGGTCGGCGTACCGTTGACATAGTAAAAGCCGTTTTGCGCCTGCTTCATCTCCAAAGGCCGGTCCAACGTCAGCGAATTGCTGACACCGCTTCTGTCGCGCTCCGGCGCAACCACCCTGACATTGGCGAATTCTGCCGTTACACGCGCCAAAATGGCAATGCCTTCAGAAAGATAGCCGTCGTCATTGGAAATCAAAACATTCATTTCTTATCCTGAATCATTCTTCGGAGAGTTTGGTAATCCTGACCCGTTCGATGCGCTGTCCTTCCTTCTCGACCACTTCAAACCGCCAGCCGTGAAAATCGGCAAAATCTCCGACATCGGGAATATTTTGCAGCTCTTCCATAATCAACCCTGCAACCGTATGGAAATCGGCATCTTCCTCCTGCTGCGGCAAATTAAGTTGAGGGGCAAGTTCGACATATTCTAACGAACCTTCCACCGTCAGGCTTTCGTCAGGATTTTCTTGAACGGACGGCTCTTCTTCCCGTTCGAATTCTTCAGGGAAATCGCCGGCAATGGTTTCAAGCAGGTCTTTCATTGTTGCCATACCCAATACCGCACCAAACTCGTCTACGATGAGGGCGTAATCCGCACTGCTTTGCCTGAAGAGCTCGATTGCCCCCAGAGCAGTGGTACTGTCGGGCAATACGAGCGGTTGGCGCAATGCCGTCTGAATGTTAAGTTCCCCAGTTTCGAGCAGTTGGGCAAGCAGGTCTTTTTTATTGACATAACCCAACGGTTCGTCAACACCCGCCTTGCCGACAACAAGCAGGCGGCTGTAAGGCGTATTTTGCAGTTGGGCATACTGTTCTTCCCGGCTTTGGGAAATGTCCAGCCGCTCGATGTCGCGCCGAGGAATCATGATGCCCGGAATCGGACGCTCGGCAAGCGTTAAAACACTGCGTATCATCGATTTTTCGTTTTCTTCAAAATGGGCGTCGTCTTCGGCTTCATTACCCGCTTTGGCCAGCACGCTCTCGCGTATACCCATCATACCCAAGACATTTTCAGCAGTCCGTTTACGCCAAGAGCTGCTGATATAGTCGTTCTTACGGCTGTTCCTCTGTGAAATCTGGTTAAACAGTTCTATCAGGATGGAAAAACCGATAGCGGCATAGAGATAACCTTTAGGGATATGGAAATGGAACGCTTCTGCAATGAGACTGAAACCGATCATCAACAAAAAACCAAGGCAAAGCATCACGACCGTAGGGTGTCTGTCGACAAATTCGGTCAAGAGTTTGCTGGCGGAAATCATTACAGCCATCGCGACGACCACCGCACCCATCGCCACGACGATATGGTCAACCATCGCCACCGCAGTAATGACCGAATCGATGGAAAATACGGCATCCAGTATCAGGATTTGCGCGACCACGCCCCAAAACGGCGCGTGTTTTTTTTGGTTGTCGGCAACGGTAAAACGGTTATGCCCTTCGAGGCGTTCATGCAATTCGGTTGTGGCTTTGTACAGCAGGAAAATGCCGCCGGCAAACATAATCATGTCCTTACCGGAAACAGAAAGGCTGCCGACTTGGAACAGGGGCCGGGTCAGCGTGATGATATGTGCCATAAAGGCAAGCATGATGATGCGGATAACGACTGCCAGCCCCAGGCCGGTAATCCGTGCACGATCCCGCTTTGCGGGTTTGACCTTATTTGCCAAAATCGCCACAAATACCAGATTGTCTATCCCAAGGACGACTTCCAAGACCAAAAGTGTGGCAAAACCTATCCAAGTATGCGGTTCTGCCAACCAACTGAAATCCATGATTTTTGTATTCCTTAATGTTCCAACGCAGAAAGGCAGCCTGAAACGTTCAAGCTGCCTGAACAAACTGCATACGCAAAAAACAGCAGACGGAACAGCCGCCCTGCCCGCAGTATTTCATATATACGCATACCTTCCGTAAAAACGGGACGCACAGTTTAACATCTCATATATGCAACGGCAAAACAAGCCATGCCGTCTGAATCGGATTCAGACGGCATGGGAAGCTACTTGGAAACAAAACCGTCTATCGGCGCATAACCTTGAGCATTTCCCTGCTCATCCATCACCACAATCCAATCTTTCTGCCTGCTGCTGGTAAAAGGCAGGTAATACCAGTCTTTATCTTCAGAAATACCTGCCTGTTTCAAGATATGGGCGACCGTGGTCTTTCTTGCATAAGCCAGTTCTTTCAGAGGTTTCATCGCCTTACGTATCCTCTCCGCCTCTTGGTCGGAATAAGGCAGCCACTGATCCGGACGCATGCTCGGCTCTATGCCCTGCAACGACAACTCCAATGATTTGTTTTGCTCATCCGCATCGGAAGGTTCTTTCAGCGCAACCCGGCGGATACCGGACAACGACAGGCTCTGCAGCCCTTCCGGCGCCTTGTGCAAATCCTCAACCACCACTTCGGCGGCGGTAACAATATTAATCCTGTCTTTTTCAAAAGCCTCTACCACAGGACGCGCCAAAGAAACGCTGTGCAAACCGTATACCAATGCTGCAAACTGAATCGTACCGATCAAAGAGAAATCAACCACGCGCTCTTTGATTTTCTTTTTCGGACTGGCCAATATCAGCGTCAACAGGGGTCCGCATACAATATCGACAGCCACCACCAGCTTATAAAGCGACAGCCCTCCCGTCAGCTCGGCATAAGGATAAGGATACCAAACCTTAAAAACCAGCAATGCCGCCAGCCCTGCAACCGATAGGCTGATTAAGAGGTGCCAGCCCGCACTTTTCAAGGCAAAACGCCATCTCGAAACTGTTTTTCCGTTTTCCATCATATCTTAATTCAAATCAAAAATAACCGTAAAAACAGGGCGCATTGTACAACAGATAGAGACTGCTTAAAATGCGGCACTGTCTGAAACCCTGCCGTTCAGACGGCATATCTTACCCGACATCAATGCACAAATACTTCAATTCCAGATATTCGTCCGCACCGTATTTGCTGCCTTCACGTCCCAAACCGCTGCGTTTCACGCCGCCGAAGGGTGCCACTTCATTACTGATTAGGCCCGTATTGATGCCGACCATACCGTATTCCAAGGCTTCGCCTATGCGCCATTGGCGGGCGGTGTCAGCCGTATAAAGGTAGGCCGCCAAACCGTATTCCGTATTGTTCGCAGCCTCGATGACCTCGGCTTCGGTTTCAAAACGGAATACCGGACACAAAGGCCCGAAGGTTTCCTCGCGAGCTACCGCCATTTGCGCCGTTACGCCGCTTAAAACAGTCGGTTCGAAAAACGTTCCACCCAACGCGCTGCGTTTGCCGCCGGTCAGGCAGCTTGCGCCTTTAGCAAGCGCGTCGGCGATGTGCTGCTCGACTTTTTCCACTGCTTTTTCCTCAATCAGCGGCCCTTGGTTCACGCCTTCATCCAGGCCGTTGCCCAATTTGAGCGCGGCCACTTTTTCACTTAATTTGCGGCAAAATTCATCGTAAATGCCGGATTGAGCGTAAACGCGGTTAGTGCAGACACAGGTCTGACCGCTGTTGCGGAACTTGCTAGCGAGCGCGCCTTCGACAGCTTTGTCCAAATCGGCATCGTCAAACACGATAAACGGCGCATTGCCGCCCAGTTCCAAACTGAGTTTTTTAATGTCCGCCGCGCTGTCGGCAAAAATTTTCGCGCCGACTTCGGTAGAGCCGGTGAAGCTAATTTTGCGTACAGTCGGGTTCGTAGCAAATTCATGGCTGATTTCTGAAGCGCGGCCGCTGACGACGGGAAGCAAATCCTGCGGCACGCCCGCTTCGTAAGCCAGCAAGGCCAGCGCATACGCACTCAAAGGCGTGAGCGATGCTGGTTTGACTATCATCGCGCAGCCCACCGCCAAAGCAGGCGCGGCCTTGCGCGCAATCATCGCAGACGGGAAGTTCCACGGCGTAATCGCGGCGGTAACACCGACGGGCTGTTTCAACACAACCAGTTTTTGCGACGCTTTCACGCTTGTCAGCACATCGCCGTCAATCCGCCGCGCCTCTTCGGCAAACCAGCGCACAAACGAAGCCGAATAATTGATCTCGCCGCGCGACTCGGTCAGGCTTTTGCCCTGCTCCATCGTCATGAGACGCGCCAATGCTTCTTTGTTTTCTTTAATCTGAAAATACCAACGCCACAACACATCGGCCCGCTCCAACGCAGTTTTTGCCGCCCATAATTTTTGCGCTGCAGCTGCCTTTTGAATCAGGTTTTTCAGCTTGTCCGAATCCGTCTTGCGGACAAACGCCAAAGTCTCGCCCGTTGCCGGATTATCGACTTTGATGCCGTCTGAAACCGGAGAAAGGGAAATATCGGGATGCTTGATTAATTGGGAATATTCGTTCATTTCATGTCCTCCGGTATGCGGAATAACCGCTTTCAAATGCCGTCAATCTCACGGACATTATCATCTTCATATTCCAAAACTGCAAACCCTTCCGATGCCGTCTGAAGCATCCGATCGGGCAGCGCAACATCCGGGCGGTGTCTGAATATGGCACGGGCGCAATCCCTGTCGTTTAAGAAAAATACTTTTTATATAGTGGATTAAATTTAAATCAGGACAAGGCGACGAAGCCGCAGACAGTACAAATAGTACGGCAAGGCGAGGCAACGCCGTACTGGTTTAAATTTAATCCGCTATACAATAGTAATCTTTAGAAAGAAAAGTAATGCAACCCTTTGATGGGGTGCAATATATAAGGAGCAAAGATTGCAGTTGCAACGCGTGGTAGAGTATGGCAAAAATCGAAACATTACAGTCAAAATTACGGAGATCAAATAATGATTTTTAAACAGAATCAAAATTATTGGGCAGTTTTTGATGCTAATAAAGAAGCTCTGATTGTTCAAACATGTTCAGGTTTGGGGTTAACGGCAATAGACCACCTATATCCCCCCCATATCCTGCCATTGGATACCGACAATGAAACTTTAGGCACGACGGTCTTGCAAGCGTTGGCGAACAGCAGGACTTTCGTTTATGACAGTCCAGAAGACCAAGATTTTTTTGATACCGAAAAAATTCGGCAACGCTATGAGGATTGGGTTGCCAACCTATGCGGGAACTTGGGCTATAAAACCAGACGCGCCCTATTTAAAAACATGATGAGCGGGGATATTTGGCTGCACAACGGCTGCCTGAAAATCAGCCCAAGCCGCCATGTCAAGCTGGAAGCGTGGGATGCCATTGATGCAGACGATGTAATTTTATCATTGGATAACAGCCCTGAAGAAATCGGAGCAGGTTTAAAGTTGGCATTGAGCCGCTGCCGATAATATTTGACAAAAGGCCGTCTGAAAGCCGGAAACTTTTTTCAGACGACCTTTTTATTAGACTCAAAGCCTGCGTGCGTACCGCACACACCTTACCTACATAGGTTTAATGCGGGCTACGGCTTGCTGANGATAAAGTTATTAAGGAATTTGGCAAATATGGAAAAGATTGAGAAATTTAAATCTGAATTATTGGATAACATTTTTGAGTACATTCAATGCATATCTATTTTTGTCCACAAGAAAAAGATATATTATTTGATTGATTATAAGGAAAATTTCATATTAAACATGAAATTAGACTTAGATTTGGATTTTAAAAACGGTAATATTACGTTAGAACAATATCAGGATGAAATGAATAGTTATTATTACCGAAACGGCATCTGGCAGTTAACTAAGGACAATTTTGAAAGCTATCTTCAATCAGATTCAGTCATTGAATTAAAAAAGGATGAATTGAAGGAACTGATGGTTCAGTGGTTTACTTCTGATGAAGCGGTAAGATTATATTCCGTTGTCGAGAACAAGCTGTCATACAATGATCCTATCTCAGATTCTGGCCGGCAAAGTGATTTCTTAAAAATCAATCAGATTTCTTCGAGGCTGCCTTTATTCTATGTCAATTTTGACACTGAAGTGTACTTACATATGGATTGGGACAGATGTCATGAAGATTATGTCTATGATGGCTGGTTTTCAAAGGCGATGGATTTTGGGTATTTAATACCGGACGAATTTTGTTATTGGAAAATTGAAGGACGGGATTATTGGAAATTTAGACAATTATAAAGATAAGCAAACCATAGCTTGTATGAATTCAAAAGGCCGTCTGAAAAACAGCTTCGACAAAGACGCGGTTGCCAAAGAGGTCGACCTACAAAGGGAAGTAACGCAGGAATTTGGTAAAAACGCCACCCAAGCCACAGCGGCCGTTGCAGACAAACTCGGCAAAACCCGAAGTTACAAACGGTATCAGGAAGCCCGAACCCTGCTGGAGGCCGAACTGCAAAACAAATCCGACACAAAAAACCGCCCGAGAAATCCGGACAGCGGTTCAAACAGGCTGCCCCGTTTAACGGGCGCGGCAGGAAGTTTCGACCGAATTGCCGTAGGCATCGGTAAAGCCGAAAAAGGCTTCGCCGCCTTTCTGGTGCCACTCGGTTCCGTTTCCAAACAAACCGTGTTCGGCGGTATAGCGTTCGCCGGATGCGGCAACGTCGGAAGAGAGGACGGCACGCCTGCCGTCCAGCCGCAACGCGATTTTGCCGTCGTCCAAACGACGGACGCGCACAGACAAACCGTTCTCGCAGGAAAATGCCCGAAAATCTGCCGGGCCGGCTTGGTTTTGAACAGGCGGCATATGCCCGCGTCCGCCGCCATCATACGCTTCCGGCACGGCACAGGCCGCCAAAGACAAAACCGGTACGGTCAGCGCGAAAAACCTGATATTATAAAAGCTCCCCACTTGGAATAGTAACCAATGAAACGAATTAAAAAAATATTTCATACTTGGAAAATACAACGTCAGCTTCAAGCAAATTATCACTTCATTTCAAGTAATCCTGATATATATATATAAGTCAGAAAACTATCCAGATAGTTTTCTAAGTAGGTTATTAAGCAAACAACATTCATAATTGACGAGAATCCCGTTCCTAGAAAAATTTACACTTTTTGGACTGGTAACAATCCTATGTCAGAATCCCGTCAATCGCATTTTGAGCTTCTGAAACTAGTTGCAGGAGTAGAAGTGGTATTGATTACTCCAAATAATTTATCAGAATATATTTTACCTGAGTATCCACTGCACCACGCATTTAAATACTTATCCTTAGTACATAAAGCTGATTATCTACGTTGCTATTTTATGCATCATTACGGTGGAGGTTATAGTGATATTAAAGCTGCTCAATACAATTGGAGTCCTGTTTTTGACACTTTAGATTGTAGTAATGCATATTTTATTGGCTATCCTGAGATTAAAGCAGAAGACTTAGCACCTGTTGAAGGCAAGATTGGCGAAGATATGCGATGTTATTTTAGTATAATAGCAGGGAATGGTGCCTATATTTTTCGCAAACAAACCCCTTTCACTCAAGAATGGTATAACGAACTATTAAATAGAATGGATAATTACGCTGAGCAACTGGAGAATAATCCTGGTAACGTTCTAGGCAATAACCCTGGATACCCTATCCCTTGGACAAATATATTAGGAGATATATTTCACCCTTTATGCTTGAAATATACTGATAAAATTCTCCTTGATAATACTTTACGTCCAAATTTGGAAAACTATCGTTAAATTAATAGCGTGGTTAACATCTAAACATTTAATTACTATTTATACAGCATGAATAAAAAGAAAATATGTTTCAACACACAGGACGACACATTAAAGCACCGCCCTATGTGCCGTCCTGATTTGGAAGAGGTTGCGCCCCCAAAATAAAGTCTGATTCTACCGCCCCGAAGGACAGATGTCCGAGTGGCGGAGGTTCAACCGAAAAGGAAACACGATGAATCAATAATCCGGATTGCGCGCCCCTTTCCCGTATTCCGACACCGCCTTTTGCCTGACGATGCCGTCTGAACCTGCCTGCCCGCCTGGAGGAATGTAAATTTTTTCCAAATTCCAAGTAAAAACCGCTATCAGTGTGCTAATTTGCGTTAAAATCCTATTCGGCGTTTAACGTTTTGTGCGCGTACATTCCTGCACTGTTTGATGCGGGCATAAGGCACAAATCCCGACAAGCGCACTGTTTCATACTTCGTCAATCATTCAGACTCCGGTTTGTGCCCGTGCCGGTGGGCGGTTCGGTCGTTTCCCGCCGTTCAGGCATATTCCGACAGTGTGAGATAAGGATTTATTCGATGAAATCACTCAAAACCTTCCTCATTTGGGGCATAGTGGTACTGGTCGGCTTAGCATCCTTTACCACTCTGGCCCTCAGCCGAGGCGAACAGGTCAGCGCGGTATGGATGGTTACCGCCGCCATATCCGTTTACTGCATCGCCTACCGTTTTTACAGCCTCTACATCGCCAACCGCGTAATGCGGCTCGATCCTAACCGCCTGACTCCGGCAGAACGCCACAACGACGGCTTGGACTATGTTCCGACGCACAAAGGCGTATTGTTCGGACACCACTTTGCCGCGATTGCGGGCGCGGGCCCTTTGGTCGGTCCGGTTTTAGCAGCGCAAATGGGTTACCTGCCCGGTACTTTGTGGATTATCTTCGGCGTGGTATTTGCCGGTGCGGTACAGGATATGATGGTCTTGTTCGTCTCTATGCGCCGCGACGGTAAGTCTTTGGGCGATATTGTGAAACAGGAACTCGGCACTGTCCCCGGCGTGATTGCGTCCATCGGTATTTTGATGATTATGGTCATCATTATGGCGGTGTTGGCGTTGATTGTCGTAAAAGCACTTGTTCACAGCCCTTGGGGTACGTTTACCATTGCAGCAACTATGCCGATTGCCCTGTTTATGGGTATCTACACGCGCTATATCCGTCCGGGCAAAATCGGCGAGATTTCCATCGTCGGCTTTATTTTGCTGATGCTGGCGGTAATTTACGGCGAAGATGTGGCGAAAAGTTCCATCGGGCATTGGTTCGACCTTGACGGCATCCAGCTCACCTGGGCGATTATGATTTACGGCTTTGTCGCCTCCGTATTGCCCGTATGGTTGCTGCTCACTCCGCGCGACTATCTCTCCACCTTCCTGAAAATCGGTACGATTGCGGCCTTGGCTTTGGGCATCGTCATCGTCAATCCCGCTTTGCAAATGCCTGCCGTAACCCACTTTATCGACGGTTCGGGTCCGGTATTCTCAGGCGCATTGTTCCCATTCTTGTTCATTACCATCGCCTGCGGTGCGGTTTCGGGCTTCCACGCGCTGATTTCCTCCGGCACTACGCCGAAAATGCTGGAAAACGAAACCCACGTCCGCATGATCGGTTACGGCGGTATGTTGATGGAAAGTTTCGTAGCCATTATGGCGCTTGCCGCCGCCGCTTCGCTCGATCCCGGCGTGTACTTCGCCATGAACAGCCCAGCCGCCCTGATCGGTACGGATGCCAATACCGCCGCCGAAGTGATTACCACCAAGCTGCAATTCCCTGTCGATGCGGCAACCCTGTTGCACACCGCTAAGGAAGTGGGCGAAAACACCATCCTTTCCCGTGCGGGCGGTGCACCTACCCTCGCAGTCGGTATGGCGCACATTATGAGCCGCCTGATTCCGGGCGAGGCGATGATGGCGTTCTGGTATCACTTCGCCCTGTTGTTTGAAGCCTTGTTCATCCTGACCGCTGTCGATGCCGGTACGCGCGTCGCACGTTTTATGATTCAAGACTTGGGCAGCATCTTCTACAAACCTTTCGGCAACACCGACTCCATCCCCGCCAACCTGATTGCGACCTTCTTCGCCGTGGCATTGTGGGGCTACTTCCTCTACACCGGCGTAACCGATCCGCTGGGCGGCATCAACTCGCTCTGGCCTTTGTTCGGCATCGCCAACCAAATGCTGGCAGGCGTAGCCTTGATTATGTGCGCCGTGGTGCTGATTAAGATGAAGCGCGACCGTTATGTCTGGGTGGCACTCGTTCCCGCCGTCGGCGTACTGTTTGTAACCTGCTACGCCGGTCTGCAAAAACTGTTCCACAGCGACCCGCGTGTCAGCTTCCTCGCTCATGCCGGCAAATACAGCGACGCATTGGCTAAAAACGAAGTCCTTGCACCCGCTAAAGACATCGGCGAAATGGCGCAAATCATCTTCAACGACAAGATTAATGCCGGTCTGACCATCCTCTTCTTGTCGGTTGTCGTGATTGTCGCCGCGTACGGTTTGCGTACCGCCCTCAAAGCACGCAAAGTCGGCTGGCCGACCGCCAAAGAAATCCCAGCGGTGTACCGCGACGGCAAACAGCCGGAGGTACAAAGTGAAGCATAAGCTCGCGTCTTGGTGGAAAACCATCAAGCTGACGGCAAACTTGATGGCAGGCGTGCCCGATTATGAAAACTACGTTGCACAACAACGCAAACATAATCCCAACGCCCCCGTGATGACCAAGCTGCAATTTCAAGACTATTGTCGCAAACGCCGCTGCGGTGCAAACGGCGGACGCTGCTGTTAAGCCTGCTTGAAACAAATGCCGTCTGAAACCGATTTCAGACGGTATTTTATCTTGAAGTTCCACACCAAAAGGCAAACAGCTACAATATCCAGCATCAAGCCCCTATAGACCAACCATGAAAAACCTTATCATCTTCAATCAACCCTACGGCGTTATCTGCCAATTTTCACCGCACGAAAAACACAAAAGCCTCAAAGACTTCATCAACCTGCCCAGATTCTATCCTGCCGGACGGCTCGACACCGACAGCGAGGGGCTGCTTCTGCTGACCGACGACGGCAGACTTCAAGCACAAATTACCGACCCCAAATTCAAACACCCCAAAACCTACTGGGCGCAACTGGAGGGATTGCCCGACGAAAACCGATTAGAAAGCCTAAGAAAAGGGATAGACTTGGGCGATTTCGTTACCCGTCCGGCAACCGTCCGCATCTTGAAACACGGCGAAGCAGATTCGTTATGGGAGCGCATCCCGCCGATACGCGTCCGCAAAACCGTTCCCGATTTTTGGATTGAAATTACCATTTCTGAGGGCAAAAACCGCCAAGTCAGGCGAATGACCGCCAAGGCGGGCTATCCCTGCCTGCGTCTGATCAGAGTGGCAAGCGGCAGACTGAAACTGTTTGATTTGGATTTAAAACCCGGGGAATGGGCATACGCCCCGTTCAGACCATAAAGCCGCACTGTCCTGCCATTATCCTTTTGCCCCTGCCGCTTAACGCTTAAAACAATTAGTAAAGCAAGGGCTTATTCTAATTATCTAAGATGGCCTCAAATTTTTTACCGATTGAAACATCTTTAATCACGATGAGCTACAAATTTTAAAAGCAGAAATGGTTTTCTCCGTCGGGAGGATTAAAAATATGTCGTCCGAACGTTCGGGCGGCAGACAAAACGGCACTGCCCGATAAAGGCAGTGCCGTTGTCCGTTTCAAACCGTAAAACATCAGCCCAAATCAAAGGCTTTATGCAATACCCTGGTTGCCAGTTCCATGTATTTTTCATCAATCAATACGGAAACTTTGATTTCGGAGGTTGAAATCATTTGGATGTTGATGCCCTCTTCGGCGAGCGTGCGGAAGATTTTGGCGGCTACGCCGACGTGCGAACGCATACCCAAACCGACTGCGGAGACTTTGCACACGGTGTCGTCGCCGTCGATAGAGGCCGCGCCGATACTGTCTTGGCGTTTCGACAGGATTTCCAAAGTCTGTTTGTAATCGCCGCGCGGTACGGTAAAGGAAAAATCGGTTGTGCCTTCGCTGCCGACATTTTGGATAATCATATCGACTTCGATGTTGGCATCGGCGACCGCGCCCAAAATCTGATAGGCAACACCGGGTTTGTCGGGTACGCCGCGCACGTTGATACGGGCTTGATTTTTATCGAATGCGATACCGGTTACGGCGGCTTTTTCCATGTTGTCGTCCTCTTCAAAGGTAATTAAAGTGCCGTTGCCGCCATCTTGCAGGCTGCTCAGTACGCGCAGGCGCACTTTGTATTTTCCGGCGAATTCTACTGAACGGATTTGCAAAACTTTCGAGCCGAGGCTTGCCAGCTCAATCATTTCTTCAAACGTTACCGTATCCATACGGCGCGCTTCGGGTACGACGCGGGGGTCGGTGGTGTAAACGCCGTCTACATCGGTATAGATTTGGCATTCGTCCGCTTTGAGGGCTGCGGCGAGTGCAACGGCGGAAGTGTCGGAACCGCCGCGTCCGAGCGTGGAAATATTGCCTTCACTGCTGATGCCTTGGAAGCCGGCAACGATGACGACTTTGCCGGCGGTAAGGTCGGCGCGCATTTTTTCGTCATCAATGCTTTCGATGCGGGCTTTGGTGTGGGCGGTATCGGTTTTGAGGGCGACCTGCCAGCCGGTGTAGCTTTTGGCTTCCACGCCGATATTTTTCAATGCCATCGCCAAAAGGCCGATGGTTACTTGTTCGCCGGTGGAGAGGACAACGTCCAATTCGCGCGGATCGGGATGCTCCTGCATTTCGTGCGCCAGCGCAACCAGGCGGTTGGTTTCGCCGCTCATCGCGGATACGACAACAACGATATCGTGTCCTTCGGCGCGGGCTTTAGCGACACGTTTGGCTACGTTTTTAATGCGTTCGGGCGAGCCTACGGATGTGCCGCCGTATTTATGTACGATTAACGCCATGTTTCGTGCTTTCTTGTGTAGGGTTGGTCGGGCAGCATGGTTTGCTGGAAAAGCGGCTATTATTACTATTTTTTACATGAAGTTCAAGAACGGACTGCGCTTTCCCGCCTGCCGTTTGACAGCGGTCAGCAAAAAACCTGTTCTTTCAGATTTTTGACAAAATGCCGTCTGAACGGTTTTCAGACGGCATACGGACAATAATTAAGCAACGGACAATGCATTTTGCTGATATCGCACCAGCTCTCTTATGCCTTGTTCGGCCAATCCGATCAGTTTGCCCAATTCTTCCAAACTGAATGGCGCGCCTTCCGCCGTTCCCTGTATTTCGATGATTTTTCCCGATGCGGTCATCACGATATTCACATCACTGTCGCAGCCGGAGTCTTCAGGATAATCCAAATCTAAAAGCGGCACGCCGTTCACTACGCCTGCGGATACGGCGGCAACGGCTTCGCGGATGGGGTTTTCGGTCAATATGCCGTCTGAAAGCAATTTTCCGACGGCGATTTGCAACGCGACGAACGCACCGGTAATCGAAGCCGTGCGCGTGCCTCCGTCCGCCTGAATCACATCGCAATCAATCAAAATTTGTCGTTCGCCGAGTTTTTCCATATCCACGACCGCGCGCAGCGAACGCCCGATCAAACGTTGGATTTCCTGCGTGCGCCCGGACTGTTTGCCCGCCGAGGCTTCGCGGCGCATCCGGGAAGCGGTGGATGCAGGCAGCATCCCGTATTCCGCCGTTACCCAGCCTTGGTTTTTACCGCGCAAAAACGGTGGGACATTTTCATCCACGGAAGCGGTACAGATAACTTTGGTATTACCGCATTCAATAAGACACGAACCGTCCGTATGCGGCAGGAAATAAGGGGTGATTTTGATATCGCGCAGGCTGTCGGCGGCGCGTGAGGTGCGGATGTAATCAGGCATACTGCCCTCCCGTTAAAAACAGATAAATTAAAAAGCCTTAAATATGAAAAATCACATTTAAGGCCTTCAAACTGAAAATTTCTACGCCTCTTCGGCTTTGCTGCGGATAATCAAAAGCGGCAGGTGGCTTTGGCGCATTACCGTTTCGGCGAAACTGCCCATCAAAAGGTGCATCAGCCCGGTACGTCCGTGCGTGCCCAACACCAGCAGGTCGGCACCGTTTTCATCGGCATAATCGACCAAATCCTGCGCCATTTCGCGCGCACCCTTATTGGCAACCAGCAGGTGTTTGACGGTATTTTCCACACCCAGTTCCCGGGCGGTGCGCTCGGCGGCATCCAAAACCTCGTTGCCTTGTGCAATGGCGGCTGCCTCGTAACTCTCGTGTTGCAAAAATTCAGGGGCAAGCGCCATATATTCGGCAGGATTGGCAACGTGCACCAAAGTCAGGCGCGCGCTGTTGACTCCTGCAAGTTCGGCGGCATGTTTCAGGGCATTGATGGAAGTTTCACTGCCGTCAACGGCAACGACCAGATGTTTGTACATATCGTATTCTCCTTTTGCACCGTCTCACGGTGCCGTCTCTTCAGGTTTGCGCAAAGGCAGTCTGCGCCGTTTCATTATAGACCCGCCGTCGGGCTTTATACAACAGCCGAACAGCCTGACTGCTTTCCAGTATAATATGCCGCTTCCGTGCAGTCAGGCATTTTTTGCCGGCTTTCGTTCACTTTTTGATTTGACGCAATCTTGCAGGATTCGACCATGTCCGACAACGCTTTGACCTCTTCGCGACGCTTCGGCGGCATCGCCAGACTCTACGGAGACTCTGCCTTGGCGCACTTTTCACAGGCACACGTCTGCGTAGTCGGCGTGGGCGGTGTCGGCTCGTGGGCGGTCGAGGCTTTGGCGCGGACGGGCATCGGGCGTTTGACTTTGATTGATTTGGACAACGTTGCCGAATCGAATGTCAACCGACAACTGCACGCCCTGACCGGCGACTTCGGCAAAGCAAAAGTTACCGCCTTGCGCGAACGTATTACACAAATCAATCCGCAATGCGAAGTGTTTGAAATTGAAGATTTCGTTACCGAAGACAATTTGGACGAAATATTCGGCACAAGCTTCGATTTCGTCATCGACGCAATCGACCAAGTGCGCGTCAAAGCGGCAATGGCGGCTTATTTTGTGGAACGCAAACAACCGTTTGTCCTCAGCGGCGGCGCAGGCGGACAAAAAAATCCGGCGTTGATCCAAACCGCCGATTTGAGCCGCGTAACCCACGACCCGCTGCTTGCCAACCTGCGCTACACCTTGCGGAAACGCTACGGCTTCAGCCGCGATACGAAAGCCAAAATGCGCGTGCCGTGCGTGTTCTCAACCGAAAACATCACGCCGCCGCAATCGGGCGTGGCGTGTTCTGCCGATGCCGCACCGCAGGGCTTGTCGTGCGCCGGCTACGGCGCAAGTATGCTCGTTACCGCTTCGTTCGGTCTGTATTGCGCGCAGGCGGCGGTGGAACACATCGCGGGCAAAAAATAAGCAATGCCGTCTGAAACAGGATTCAGACGGCATTTGAACAAACTATGGTTATGATTTAGGACAACAAAGGATACGGATAAAAAATAACATAAAATAATATACCAAGTATCGGAGAGCTATTTAATGGAATTCGTTAATAATTTAGTTATTTTTTCATTTTTATTACTAATGCTTATTCCGATATTTTTTGTAGTATATGGTATATACCATAAGATACGTTGTCGCAAAATATGTATCCTAATAACAAGTTTTACATTATTAGTGGTAATACTTTGCAGTATGTATTACATATATTGCCGTTATCTTGACCAACAAAAAGTAGCTTATTATTGCATAGATAAACAATGTATTTCTATTGTTCATCTATACAAAGATTATGGTATAAACTCTCCCACATATGCGAGAATTTACGCAGGAAAAATATTGTTTAGATTTCAAGTAAGAGCTAAAAATTACGCTGAATTACTTATGGAAGATGATATATCAATTAGTAAAAAAATTTTGGGGAATAAATTTATCATTTATGGGTCGCTACCTGTAATATACGGTAATGTAGATAATATTGAAGTAAAAGAAGCTACTGGTTATATAGATAGAGCCAGTACTGATTATATTGTCTCAAGAAACTTAAAATTCAGACATTTATATTAATTAAGAGGTTTTAGCAAGAGTGCCGTCAAAATATAGGGCGCATCATCGAATTCGCGAAAGACAAACGCTACGATGAACGTTTCAAGGATTTGAAAAAAGAATCCATAGGCTATCTGAACCGGCATCCCGGTTTGGTAGCCGACTACCTGAAGGCGGCAATCAAGCTGTCGGTTCAGAAAAACCAGCATCAGCACGCCTAAAACCGTATTCACAACCTGCTCCTTTTCAAAACATTTGCATTTAAAAGCCGTTATAATGCCGTCTGAACATCTGCCCGACCACATTATGCGTGAATGCCGGCAGATTGTTTTCTTTTGTAAACTTATGTTAAAATCCACTTACCGATTCACGCCATGCCGCCCATCCCTGCCCCATCCGCACCATCCGAGCACACCGTCGCATGGGTATTCGGCCAACCCGTTACCGATTTGCCCCGGGATTTGTTTATTCCGCCCGACGCGCTGAAAGTCGTATTGGGCAGTTTTCAAGGCCCTTTGGATCTGCTGCTGTATCTGATCCGCAAACAGAATATCGACGTACTAGATATTCCGATGGTGAAGATTACCGAACAGTATCTGCACTATATTGCCCAAATGGAAGCCTATCAGTTTGATTTGGCGGCGGAATACCTGCTTATGGCGGCCATGCTGATTGAAATCAAATCGCGCCTGCTGCTGCCGCGTACCGAAGCCGTCGAAGACGAAGAAGCCGACCCGCGTGCCGAGCTGGTGCGCCGCCTGTTGGCTTATGAACAGATGAAGCTGGCGGCACAGGGTTTGGACGCGCTGCCCCGAGCCGGACGGGATTTCGCATGGGCGTACCTGCCTCTGGAAATTGCCGTCGAAGCCAAGCTGCCCGAGGTTTACATCGCCGATTTGACGCAGGCATGGTTGGGCATTCTTTCTCGGGCAAAACATACGCGCAGCCACGAAGTGATCAAAGAAACCATCTCCGTGCGAGCGCAAATGACGGCAATCCTGCGCCGTTTGAACGGACACGGAATATGCAGGTTTCACGACCTGTTCAATCCCGAACAGGGTGCGGCTTACGTGGTCGTCAACTTCATCGCACTGTTGGAGCTTGCCAAAGAAGGATTGGTCGGAATCGTACAGGAAGACGGTTTCGGAGAAATCCGAATCAGCCTCAATCATGAAGGGGCGCATTCAGACGGCACGACCGGGACAGAAACACCGGATTGACCTATTTAAAAAGGATCATGATGACAAGCAAACAAAACCAAGCCTCATTATGGGCGGTAGGACTGATGCTGTTTGCCCTGTTTTTCGGCGCAGGCAACCTCATCTATCCAGCGTATCTCGGCCAACAGGCAGGAGAAAACTGGCTGATTTCCATGCCCGGCTTCTTATTGACCGGCGCAGGCTTGCCACTATTGGGCGTAATCGCCATCGGCTACTCGGGTTCCCGTGATGTCGAAGCACTCGCCTCGCGTGTCGCGCCCTGGTACGGCGTAGCGTTTGCCGCCTCCCTCTACCTTGCCATCGGCCCGCTGTTCGCCATGCCTCGGACGGCGACGGTTTCCTTTGAAATCGCCGTTTTACCGCTGATCGGCAATCTTTCCCCGAATATGGCTCAGGCAGTATTCAGCCTGTTTTTTTTCGGGCTGACTTACTGGCTTTCGATGTCTCCGGGCAAATTGGTTGACCGCATCGGAAAAATCCTGACGCCTGCACTCCTGCTGACCATCGCCGTATTGGTCGGTTATGCCGCACTCAACCCCATCGGCGCACCGCTTGCCGCACAAGGCGATTTTGCCGTCCGCCCGATGATTAAAGGCATTTTGGAAGGCTACGGCACGATGGACGCCCTCGCCTCGCTCGTATTTGCCATTATCGTTATCGACGCCGTCCGCGCCATGGGGGTCGACAACCGTTCGGACCTGCTGAAAACCACCGCCATATCAGGCCTGATGGCTGCAGGCTGCCTTGCTGCGGTTTACCTGCTGATAGGCTATATGGGGGCGACCAGTGTGGCGGGAATCGGTTTGCAGGAAAACGGTGCGCTGGTATTGTCGAAATCGGCACAATACTATTTCGGACTGGGCGGCAACCTGCTGCTGGGCGTTATCGTACTGCTTGCCTGCCTGACCACCGCTGTCGGCCTGGTTACCTCATGCGCCGAATATTTCAACCGCCTCTGTCCGGGCATTTCCTACAAAACCTTCGTCATCATCAATACGCTGGTTTCCATTGTCTTGGCAAACAAGGGTCTGTCAGCCATCCTACAGATTTCCATCCCCATGCTCATGCTGCTTTATCCGCTGACCATCGTACTCATCCTGCTGGCCCTGACCGATAGGCTGTTCGGCAGCAGCCGCATCGTCTATTTCTGCACCATGATGCCCGCACTGGCGGTCGGCCTGCTCGATGCATACAAAACCGCCTTCGGTTTCAGCGAAACGGCAGCAAAAGCCATCGACAAAGCCCTTCCCCTATACAGCATAGGACTGGGTTGGATTATTCCCTCTTTAACCTGCTTTGCCTTAGGCTGCCTGCTCAATGCGGCCGTAAGGAAAAAATCCTGAAACCATGCCGTCTGAAAGACCTTCAGACGGCATTTTCGGTACACAGGGCAAATGTGATGTGTTCTAATACGTCCTAAGCCGCCACCAGAAACTGGGAGAACCGCCGCATGACAGGCATCATACATTCACTTCTTGACACCGACCTCTACAAATTCACTATGCTGCAAGTGGTTCTGCACCAGTTTCCGCAGACACACAGCCTTTACGAATTCCGATGCCGCAATGCCTCAACTCCCTATCCGCTTGCCGATATCAAGGAAGACTTGGAAAAGGAACTTGACTCACTCTGCCAACTGCGCTTTACCCATGACGAACTCGGCTACCTCCGCAGCCTGCGTTTCATTAAAAGCGATTTCGTCGACTATCTCGAACTCTTCCAGCTCCAACGCCGCTTTGTCGAAGTCGGCACCGATGCCGAAGGCCGTCTGAACATCCGTATCGAAGGCCCCATGATTCAAGCGATGTTCTTTGAAATCTTCATCCTTGCCATAGTCAATGAACTTTACTTCCGCCGCCTGGAAACCCCTGCGGTCATAGAAGAAGGCGAACGCCGGCTTCAAGCCAAAGCCGCGCGTCTGAAAGAAATAGCCGCCACACAGAATCCGGACGATCCGCCCTTCCTGATTTCCGACTTCGGCACGCGCCGCCGCTACAAGCTCGCGTGGCAGGAACACGTCATCCGCACCCTGCTCGAAGCCGCCCCAAGTATCGTGCGCGGCACCAGCAATGTCTTTCTCGCCAAAAAACTCGGCATTACCCCCATCGGTACCATGGCGCACGAATTCCTCCAAGCCTTCCAAGCACTCGACGTGCGCCTGCGGAATTTCCAAAAGGCCGCGCTCGAAAGCTGGGTACACGAATACCGCGGCGACCTCGGTATCGCATTGACCGACGTGGTCGGCATGGATGCCTTCCTGCGCGATTTCGACCTTTATTTCGCCAAGCTCTTCGACGGTTTGCGGCATGATAGTGGAGACCCCTACGAATGGGGGGACAAAGCCTACACGCACTATAAAAAACTCAAAATCGACAGCCGGACCAAAATGCTGACCTTCTCCGACGGGCTGGATATCGACCGATCTTGGGCTTTGCACCAATATTTCAAAGACCGCTTCAAAACCAGTTTCGGAATAGGCACCAACCTGACCAACGATATGGGGCATACGCCTTTGAATATCGTGTTGAAACTGGTCGAATGCAACGGTCAGTCCGTCGCCAAGCTCTCCGATTCTCCCGGAAAAACCATGACCAACAACAATACCTTCCTTGCCTACCTGAGGCAGGTATTCGGCGTTCCCGCCGTACAAACATCCTAGTCCCCGGCAACAATCCCACAATTTCTATTGCTGCCGTACAAATTCTTTTAAAATACCGCCTGATTTGAATTTAACCGAAAGACCGAACTTCATGAACCTACACCAAACCGTCGAACACGAAGCCGCCGCCGCCTTTGCCGCTGCAGGCATCGCCAACAGCCCTATTGTTTTGCAGCCGACCAAAAACGCCGAACACGGCGATTTCCAAATCAACGGCGTGATGGGTGCGGCGAAAAAAGCCAAACAAAATCCGCGCGAATTGGCGCAAAAGGTCGCCGAAGCATTGGCGGGCAACGTCGTGATTGAAAGCGCGGAAGTAGCCGGTCCGGGTTTCATCAACCTGCGTCTGCGCCCCGAATTTCTCGCGCAAAACATTCATGCGGCTTTGAACGACGCGCGTTTCGGCGTGGCGAAAACCGCCCAACCGAAAACCGTCGTTATCGACTATTCTTCGCCCAATCTGGCAAAGGAAATGCACGTCGGTCATCTGCGTTCCAGCATCATCGGCGACAGCATTTCGCGCGTGTTGGCATTTATGGGCAACACTGTCGTCCGCCAAAACCACGTCGGCGACTGGGGTACGCAGTTCGGCATGTTGGTCGCTTATTTGGTCGAGCAGCAAAAAGACAATGCCGCGTTTGAGTTGGCGGATTTGGAACAGTTTTACCGCGCCGCCAAAGTACGCTTTGACGAAGATCCCGCCTTTGCCGATACCGCACGCGAATACGTTGTGAAGCTGCAAGGCGGTGATGAAACCGTATTGGCATTATGGAAACAGTTTGTCGATATTTCGCTCTCGCACGCCCAAGCCGTTTACGACACGCTGGGCTTGAAACTGCGCCCCGAAGACGTGGCAGGCGAATCGAAATACAACGACGATTTGCAAGCCGTGGTCGATGATTTGGTTCAAAAAGGTCTAGCGGTCGAAGACGACGGCGCGAAAGTCGTGTTCTTGGACGAGTTTAAAAACAAAGAAGGCGACCCCGCCGCGTTTATCGTGCAAAAACAAGGCGGCGGCTTCCTCTACGCCTCCACCGATTTGGCGTGTCTGCGCTACCGCATAGGCCGTCTGAAAGCCGACCGCCTGCTGTACGTCGTCGACCACCGCCAAGCCCTGCACTTTGAGCAACTCTTTACCACTTCCCGCAAAGCAGGCTATCTGCCGGAAAACGTCAGTGCGGCATTTGTCGGCTTCGGCACGATGATGGGCAAAGACGGAAAACCGTTCAAAACGCGCAGTGGCGACACCGTGAAACTGGTTGATCTGCTGACCGAAGCCGTCGAGCGCGCCACTGCTTTGGTGAAAGAAAAAAATCCCGAATTGGGTGCGGACGAAGCCGCTAAAATCGGCAAGACCGTCGGCATCGGCGCAGTCAAATACGCCGACTTGAGCAAAAACCGCACCAGCGATTATGTGTTCGACTGGGACGCCATGCTCTCGTTTGAAGGCAACACCGCCCCCTATCTGCAATACGCCTACACCCGCGTGCAAAGCGTGTTCCGCAAAGCAGGCGAATGGGACGCAACTGCGCCAACCGTTTTGACCGAACCTTTGGAAAAACAACTGGCCGCCGAGCTGCTGAAATTCGAAGACGTGCTGCAAAGCGTGGCGGACACGGCGTATCCGCACTACCTCGCCGCCTACCTCTATCAAATCGCTACCTTGTTCAGCCGCTTCTACGAAGCCTGCCCGATTCTGAAATCAGAAGGCGCAACCCGCAACAGCCGCCTGCAACTGGCAAAACTCACCGGCGACACGCTGAAACAAGGCTTGGATTTGCTGGGCATGGATGTGTTGGACGTAATGTAAAACCGCACCGCCCGATTGCGGACAACAGCCCCGCAATCAACCGGCGGACCATCCTCATCCGAATCTGAAAAAAGCGGCGCGATACACCGTATCCGCCGCCCCTCCCAAAATGCGAAACAGACAAACGCCAAGCAAGCAAGCAAGCAAGCAAGCAAGCAAGCAAGCAAGCAAGCAAGCAAGCAAAAAATTATAACCCCCTTCCTGCCGACGCACGCACTTTCCGCGCGGCGCATTCCCCTTTTCCCGCCCCTCAAACCCGCCTTTTCTTCAGGCAGGGTTTCAGCCCGCCTCTTTTCCCTGTTTTCCTTTCCCCGACACGCGCGCGCGACCCCTGCCGCACCGTGCCGCATTTTCGCGCCCGGACGGCATCGGTCTGTCATCCGGTTCTCTGTTTTAAATACCCCTGTTTCAGAAAGAAATGCAGATGTTTCAACACACAGGACAACATATAAAGCACCGCCCTATGTGTTGCCCTGATTTGGAAGGGGTTGCGCCTCCCAAATAAAGTCTGATCCTGCCGCCCCGAAGGACAGATGTCCGAGTGGCGAAGTTTCAACCGAAAAGGAAATACGATGAATATTCACACCCTGCTCTCCAAACAATGGACGCTGCCGCCATTTCTGCCGAAACGGCTGCTGCTGTCCCTGCTGATACTGCTGGCCCCCAATGCGATGTTTTGGGTTTTGGCACTGCTGACCGCCACCGCCCGCCCGATTGTCAATTTGGACTACCTTCCCGCCGCGCTGCTGATCGCCCTGCCTTGGCGTTTCGTCAAAATTACCGGCGTATTGGCGTTTTGGCTGGCGGTTTTGTTTGACGGGCTGATGATGGTGATCCAGCTCTTCCCTTTTATGGACCTCATCGGCGCCATCAACCTAGTTCCCTTCATCCTGACCGCCCCCGCCCCTTATCAGATAATGACCGGGCTGTTGCTGCTGTATATGCTGGCGATGCCGTTTGTGTTGCAGAAAGCCGCCGCCAAAACCGACTTCCGACACCTTGCCGCCTGTGCCGCCGTCGTGGCGGCAGCCGGCTATTTCACCGGCCATTTGAGTTACTACGACCGGGGGCGGATGGCCAATATCTTCGGCGCAAACAACTTCTATTACGCCAAAAGTCAGGCGATGCTCTACACCGTCAGCCAGAATGCCGACTTTATTACCGCCGGCCTGGTCGATCCCGTCTTCCTCCCCTTGGGCAATCAGCAGCGTGCCGCCACGCATCTGAACGAGCCGAAATCTCAAAAAATCCTCTTTATCGTCGCCGAATCTTGGGGGCTGCCGGCCAATCCCGAACTTCAAAACGCCACTTTTGCCAAACTGCTGGCGCAAAAAGACCGTTTTTCAGTTTGGGAAAGCGGCAGTTTTCCCTTCATCGGCGCGACGGTCGAAGGCGAAATGCGCGAATTGTGCGCCTACGGCGGTTTGCGCGGGTTTGCACTGCGCCGCGCGCCCGACGAAAAATTTGCCCGCTGCCTCCCCAACCGTTTGAAACAAGAAGGTTACGCCACCTTTGCGATGCACGGCGCGGGTAGTTCGCTTTACGACCGCTTCAGCTGGTATCCGAGGGCGGGCTTTCAAGAAATCAAAACCGCCGAAAACCTGATCGGTAAAAAAACCTGCGCCATTTTCAGCGGCGTGTGCGACAGCGAGCTGTTCGGCGAAGTGTCGGCATTTTTCAAAAAACACGACAAGGGACTGTTTTACTGGATGACGCTGACCAGCCACGCCGACTATCCCGAATCCGACATTTTCAACCACAGGCTCAAATGCACCGAATACGGCCTGCCCGCCGAAACCGACCTCTGCCGCAATTTCAGCCTGCACACCCAATTCTTCGACCAACTGGCGGATTTGATCCGACGCCCCGAAATGAAAGGCGTGGAAGTCATTATCGTCGGCGACCATCCGCCGCCCGTCGGCAACCTCAATGAAACCTTCCGCTACCTCAAACAGGGGCACGTCGCCTGGCTGCACTTCAAAATCAAATAACAACAATGCCGTCTGAAAGCATCAACAGCCTTCAGACGGCATTTTGCAGACAGACCGACCCCCTCAAGCCCACTTTTTTCATCGTCGCTTTGTAAGAATCCAAAAATCCAAAATCACAGGAAGTTATCAAAAAAACAGAAACCATCCACCGTCATTCCCGCGCAGGGGGAATCCAAAGCCACGGGAATTTATCGGAAAAACCGAAACTTCTCCGCCGTCATTCCCGCGAAAGCGGGAATCCAGATCCGGAAACTGCAGAAATTTATCGGAAATAACTGAAACTTCTCCGCCGTCGTTCCCGCGAAAGCGGGAATCCAAAGCCACGGGAATTTATCGGAAAAACCGAAACTTCTCCGCCGTCATTCCCGCGAAAACAGGAATCCAGAAACCCAAAGCCACGGGAATTTATCGGAAAAACTGAAACGCCGCCGCCGTCATTCCCGCGCAGGCGGGAATCTAGGTCTGTCGGTGCGGAAACTTATCGGATAAAACGGTTTCTTCAGATTTTACGTTCTGGATTCCCACTTTCGTGGGAATGACGGGATGTAGGTTCGTAGGAATGACGTGGTGCAGGTTTCCGTATGGATGGATTCGTCATTCCCGCGAAAGTGGGAATCCAAAGCCACGGGAATTTATCGGAAATAACTGAAACGCCGCCGCCGTCGTTCCCGCGAAAGCGGGAATCCAGATCCGGAAACTGCAGAAATTTATCGGAAAAACCGAAACTCAAAAACAACGGAAACCGAACGGACAGGATTCCCTCCTGCACAGGAATGACGGCTCATACATCACCCCAAAAAATTGAAACCAAACAGATGGGATTCCCTCTTGCGTGAGGCTGACAAATGCCGTCTGAAAAACTTTCAGACGGCATAGCTTTTTCTCTTTGAATGTAAATTTGCCACAAAAAAGCCGCCTCAAATGAATACCGAGGCGACTTTTTGTTGATATGACTCCAATCAGCGGTGTTGCGGATTGTAACGTTTTTCCAAACGCAGGAATATCCAGCCTAAGAAAGTCGTCATCAGAAGATAAATCAGGGCGACGGTATAAAGCGGTTCTTCATAAACCGAGTACCGGCCCGTAATCGTTTTCTGAACATAGGACAACTCCGGCACGGCAATGACCGACAGCAGCGAGCTGTCTTTCAAGAGCGTGATGAACTCGCTTGCCAAAGGCGGCAGCATACGGCGCAATGCCTGCGGCAGGATCACATAGCGCATCGCCTGCGGATAAGTCATACCCAAAGAACGCGCCGCCTCCATCTGCCCTTTGTCTATAGACTGGATGCCCGCGCGGAAAATCTCACAGATATACGCCCCCGAGTTGGCGATCAGTGCCAAAGAACCGGCAATCAGCGGCCCATATCCCCGACGCAGCTCGACTGCCGCCTCGCCGCTGACCAAAATGCCGTCTGAAGAATTGACGAAAAACAGAAACCACACATACGCCCAAATCACAATCTGCACAAACAGCGGCGTACCGCGGAACAAGGTAACGTACAACAGGGAAAACTTACGCAGCACCCATGCCAGAGCACGCATCGGCGCACCGGCTTTTTCCAAGTGAATCAGGCGCGCCAATGCCAAAAGCAACCCCAATACCGAACCGCCCGAGGTCGCCACGACCGTCAGCCCCAGTGTCGTCAGTGCGCCATAAAGGAACATCCAGCGGTATTCGTAAATAATGTCAAAACGAAAATCCATATAGTGTCCGTATCAAAAACCGGCGAAACTGCCGCCGTTTCAAAATAATCCGCCATTTTACCGTAAAAACCGCCGCCTGAACTTTTTTATCGCGGCAGACGGCGGTTGCGCGTTTCCGCAAAAATGCCGGACGCGCGGTTTTCAGACGGCATTTGCCGTTCAAAGCCGTGCGGTGTCTTTACCAAATGCCCAACCATTCGCCCACGGCATCCGTCCAATCCTTATTGCCCCCGCCGTTCCTGCCTGCCCGGCGGTACGCCCACGGCGCTTGCGGATTTTTAGCTTTCCACAATCCTTTGCGTTCCCTTTCCGCCTGAATTTGAGCGTCGGCATAGTCGGCAAAATCCGCCTTATCCTGCTGTTCTTTAGCATAACTTTTATAATGCCACGCCGCCCCATCCTGCACCTGCATCAGGTTCAAATCGGTTTTGCCGACAGAAACCTGCGCCACTTCGCGCTGATAGCGGTCGGTATCGAACACGCGCACGCTGACTTTCCTGCCTTCCGCCGCCGCGCGCAGGTTGTCGCGCGAACGCGTGCCGTAAGCCTGCTTCATCTCCGGCGCATCGATATACGCCATACGGATTTTGTGTTTCGCGCCGTCGCCGTCGATGACGTGCAGGGTATCGCCGTCATAGACTTTGGACACCGTGCCTGTGTAGCGGTGGCCGGATTTCGCCGATGCCCGTCGGCGAACGGGTGCGTCGGAACCCACGTCCCCTGCCGTGCCGAGTACGTCGAGTACGGCAACCGCCGTCCGCACCGCCTCNCTGCCGTATCCCGTATAACCCAACGCACCCAAAAGCGACAGGGCGACGGGAAGCCATTTCATGATTTTTTTAATCTGCATATTTTTCAAATGCCGATGCCGTCTGAACATATCGGAACCGGATTTCAGACGGCATCTTAACGTCAGGATTACCCTTGGCAGGGATAGATGACTTTCGCGCCCTCTTCCGTACCTAAAATCAACACATCGGCGGCATCGCGGGCGAATATTCCGTTTTCGAGCACGCCGGTGATTTTGTTGATTTCGTCTTCCATCGTCAGCGGTTTGTCGATATTCAAGCCGTGGACATCGACGATTTGGTTGCCGTAAAACGTGGTGTAGCCGATACGCAGTTCGGGCTGTCCGCCCATAGCGAGCAGGCGGCGCGACACGAGCGAACGCGCGCTTTCGACGACTTCCACAGGCAGAGGGAATTTGCCCAAACGTGAAACATATTTGCTTTCATCCGCAATGCAGATGAATTTTTCGGACGCGCTGGCGACGATTTTTTCGTTGAGGTGCGCGCCGCCGCCGCCCTTAATCATTTGCAGGGCGTGGTTGACTTCGTCCGCACCGTCGATATAGACCGCCAAACCGGACACTTCGTTCAAAGAAACGACGGGAATGTCGTACTGGGCAAGCAGTTCGCTGGATTTTTTGGAAGTAGATACCGCGCCTTTGATTTTTTTGCCGCTCTTCCCCAAGGCTTCGATGAAAAAGTTGATGGTCGAGCCGGTACCGATGCCGATATATTCATTTTCGGGTACGAATTCGACTGCTTTTTCGGCGGCGATGCGCTTGAGTTCGTCTTGTGTCGTCATATTTTTGTCCTTTGGGAAACCGTATCAACAAACAGCCGCCATCTTAACATTTTTTTGCACGTCCTGCCCGCCGCGTTCAAATCCGTACCAGCAATACCGCCGCCTGCGCCTCTATGCCTTCCATCCGCCCGAGATAGCCGAGTTTTTCGTTGGTTTTGCCTTTGATATTGACGCACGAAATATCGATACCCAAATCGGCGGCGATGTTGGCACGCATTTGCGGAATGTGCGGTGCGAGTTTGGGTTTCTGTGCAATCACGGTCGTATCGACATTGGCCGCCTGCCAACCCTGCGCCTGAACGCTTTGATACGCCGCACGCAAAAGGGCGCGACTGTCCGCATCTTTGAACTCTGCGGCGGTGTCGGGGAAATGGCTGCCGATGTCGCCCAAACCTGCCGCGCCGAGCAGCGCGTCGGTAACGGCGTGCAACAGCGCGTCGGCATCGGAATGTCCGAGCAGCCCTTTTTCAAATGGGATTTCAACTCCGCCGAGTATCAGCTTTCTGCCTTCGGTCAGTTGGTGGACATCGTAGCCCTGTCCGATACGGATGTTCGTCATCATTTGTGTTCCTGATGTTTTGAATTGAAGTTCAGACGGCATTGAGCAGCAGCCTGACGATGTATGCGTCCTGCGGCTGCGTCAGTTTCAAATTGCGCGCGTCGCCCTGTATCAGTAGCGGACGCACACCCAATTTTTCCACGGCGGACGCTTCATCGGTAATGCCTTCCAAGTTTTCCGCAGCCAATGCGCGGCACAGCAGCCCGGCGCGGAAAAGCTGCGGCGTTTGTGCCTGCCAAAGGCCCGTCCGCTCGACGGTTGCACTAATATTCCCACCGTCCGCACGCTTGAGCGTATCGGCAACGGGAATTGCCAAAATTCCGCCTTCGGCAGCGTTGCCCGCCTGTTCTATCAACCGCGTCAGAGCTTCAGACGGCAGGCAGCAGCGGGCGGCATCATGTACCAGAATATTGTCGGTTTCCACCACCAAACCGGTTTCCAACAGTTTTGCCACACCGTTGCGGACGGTTTCGGTGCGGCTCCGCCCTCCGATTTTCCAGACTTCCACACCGGCAAATGCCGTCTGAAAACCATCGGCAAGGACATCTTCCGGCGATACGACGACAACCGTCATATCGATGGACGGATGATTTTGAAAAATGCAAACCGTATACTCCAGAACCGTTTTTCCGCCGATTTCGACATACTGCTTGGGTTTGTCCGCACCGAAACGCGCCCCGATGCCCGCAGCGGGAATCAGGGCAATATTTTTGCGTTTCATGCGTTTTCCCCGCCGTTTTCAGACGGCACGGCTTCCTTACGCCAAATACAGGCTTCGCCCAAGCCGTCCAAATATTGCCCGTGTTCCGCCAACTCGTTTTCGTCCGCCCTGATGACTTTCAGTTTGCCGCTGCGTTTGGTTTCGGTATGCGCCACGGGTTTGGTTTCCATTTTTTCCTCTGCGGTCTCCCCCATCAAGTCGAACTGCTGGCGTGTCATAGCAAGATAGACCTCGCCCAAAAGTTCGCAGTCAATCAATGCGCCGTGCAGGACGCGCTTGCTGCGGTCGACGGAAAAACGGTTGCACAGGGCATCCAGGCTGGCTTTCTGCCCGGGGAACATTTCGCGCGCCATCGCCAGGGTATCGGTAACGGTACAGCCGAGTTCCTCAACAGTCGGCAGCCCCATGCGGCGGAACTCCATATTGAGGAAGCCCACGTCGAATTTGGCATTATGGATAATCAGTTCCGCACCACGCAGAAAATCGGCAATCTGCCTGCCGACCTCTGCAAACGGCGGCGCGTTTTTCCCTTCCAAAACCTGTATCGTCAAGCCGTGGACGCGTGCCGCCTCTTCGGGCATATCGCGCTCGGGGTGGACATAGAGGTGTAGGTTTTTGTCGGTCATTTGGCGGTTGACCATTTCCAGACCGGCAAACTCGACCAAGCGGTCGCCGCCGTCGGCATACAGGCCGGTGGTTTCGGTATCGAGGATGATTTGGCGTTGAATCATATCTGCTTCTTTCTTCAAATTTTCCATCTGCTGACTATTTTTTAGGCAGCGTATTTTTCTATTTTCATTTCAATGCACAAACCCACTTATTCACAGCGTGTTCACAACATTGGACAGGCGGATTGTGTATTTTGGGGACAATGTTTTCAGACGGCATTTACCGTTTTTCCCCGATTGCCGCCGCGCCTAAAAACCGCCTTTCGCGCTTAATCAAAAATACCACCAACGGAATATTGCCCAAGGCGACAATCAGATACAGCAGTGAAATGCTGTCAAACAAAAACAGCAATAGCGCACTCAAAACGGCGGCGGAAACCATAAAGATACCGTTAATGATATTGTTGGCGGCAACAGCGTGGGCACGGAAAGTTTCACTGCTGGCGGTTTGNAGCCAAGTATAGAGTGGGACGGAGAAGAAGCCGCCGAAAAAGCCGATCAGCATCATCACCAACATGACGGGGTATGCCCATCCTTGCGACAGGAACCAGAAAATGCCGTTCAGCCCTTCAAAACGATGACCGTGCGTCAGCCATACCAAAACCAGGCCACAAACCGTCAAACCGAACGCACCAACCGTTACCCAAGCCAACATCAGCCGTTCCCTGCTGAACTTGGCACACAGTACCGAACCGGCTGCAATACCGATGGAAAACAGGGCAAGCATCAGGTTAAAAACATTGTCGTTGCCGCCCAAATGGATTTGGGTAAAGGTCGGCAGTTGCGTAGTATAGACCGCGCCGACAAACCAAAACCACGAAATACCGATAATGGCGGTAAAGACGGGTTTGTACCGCACCGTTTCACGAAGCAGGGATTTTGTACCCCGGACAATATTCCACTCGATTTCCGTATCTGCTGCTTTGGCGGGTACGGACGGCATAAGCAGGCTGCTGATCGTCCCTCCGACGGCGACCAGCAAAACCAGTATCCCGACAATACAAGGCGGCGCGCCGGCAACCGCTGTTCCCAAAATCTGACCGAACAGGATGGCGACAAACGTACCGGATTCAATCAGGCTGTTGCCCATCATCAGCTCGTTGTCGTCGAGATAATCGGGCAGGATGGCATATTTCAGCGGGCCGAACAGCGTCGATTGCGCGCCCATGCAAAACAAACAGAGCAAGAGTAGCGGGGCAGACTGGATATAAAACCCGTATGCCGCCACTGCCATAATGATGATTTCCAGCACCTTGACCCAACGTGCCAAAACAGCCTTGTCGAATTTATTGCTCAACTGTCCCGACAGTGCAGAAAACAGGAAATACGGAAGAATAAACAGCAATGCACCCAAATTCAACATCTGTCCTGCAGGCAGGAAGCCGTTTTTTCCCAAACCGTAAAAGCTGATCATCACAAACAGCGCGGTTTTGAACACATTGTCGTTGAACGCGCCGAGAAACTGCGTGCCGAAAAGCGGGGCAAAACGGCGGCTTTTGACCAATCCCAAACCGCCTTTTTTAGCGTCCATCGTTTTCCTTCTCTTTTTCAATCAGTTTACTTGTTGAATCATCATCCATCAGAATGCGGTGCGCAGGCCCTTCCAAGTCGTCAAACTGTCCGTTTTTACCCGACCACCAAAAAAACCAGCCGATAACAAATGCCAAAATAATGCTGATAGGCACCAGAATAAACATACTTTCCATCACACCGCTCCGGTCAGGTCGGTCAGAATAAAAGTCTGCCCCGACACGTTCAAATACTCATTGCGTAAAGTCCCTACAGCCGCTTCGTCAAAAAACAGCTCGATACGGTCTTTGACCACGCGCCAATACTGGGGAACTTCCGTCTGGGCAAACGGCGAAAGGACATGGTTGCCCGCCCCATCTTCCAATTTAACGGCAAAACGTCCGCTCTGCGGCCGCGCCTCCGATTCATCGTCGGCAAGCAAGACAAAGAAGCCTATATGCTGTCCCGATTGGTCATGAATACTGAAATAATGCATAAATTCCCCACCCGCCTTTTTTCAGACGGCATCAACTAAAAACAGGGCGAATGTACCAGCTTGAACGGGAAAAACGCAAAGAATCCTCTCTGCAACCTTGAAAAATACCGGCATCCCGCATATTTTCCCTTCCCCATCAAAATACCCAACTTCCGCCATTTTCACGCAAACGCCCGATTAAGCCAAGCAGCCGCAACGGTTTTTTGATAAAATAACGCGTTTTTATTCATCAACCGTTTCAGTCGGCCCCACTACTTTCCCGTCAAGGAAAGCAAAACGGATTCGGCACGGGACTTGGTTAGTATCCGGGTCCGACCCCCATGCCGTCTGAAACTTTCCGGAGTTAGAAAATGTCCCAAAAATTAATCTTGGTTTTGAACTGCGGCAGCTCGTCCCTCAAAGGTGCAGTCTTAGATAACAATAGCGGCGAAGTCCTGCTCAGCTGCCTTGCCGAAAAACTCAACCTGCCCGACGCGTACATCACATTCAAAGTAAACGGCGAAAAACACAAAGTCGACCTGTCTGCCAAGCCCGACCACACCGGCGCAGTCGAAGCCCTGATGGAAGAACTCAAAGCCCACGGCCTCGACAGCCGCATCGGTGCCATCGGCCATCGCGTCGTCAGCGGCGGCGAGCTGTACAGCGAATCCATCCTCGTTGACGACGAAGTCATTGCCGGCATCGAAAAATGCATCCCGCTCGCTCCTCTGCACAACCCCGCCCACCTCTTGGGTCTGCGTGCCGCACAAAGCATTTTCAAAGGCCTGCCCAACGTCGTCGTTTTCGACACTGCCTTCCACCAAACCATGCCGGAACACGCCTACAAATACGCCATTCCGCAAGAATACTATGAAAAATACGGCCTGCGCCGCTACGGCGCGCACGGTACCAGCTACCGCTTCGTTGCCGACGAAACCGCACGCTTCCTCGGCAAAGACAAAAAAGACCTGCGCATGGTCATCGCCCACCTGGGTAACGGCGCATCCATTACCGCCGTCGCCAACGGCGAATCACGCGACACCAGCATGGGTCTGACACCGCTGGAAGGTCTCGTAATGGGTACGCGCAGCGGCGACATCGATCCTGCCGTATTCGGTTTCCTAGCCGATAATGCCGACATGTCCGTCAAAGAAGTAACCGAGATGCTGAACAAAAAATCCGGCCTGCTCGGTTTGTCCGGTCTGTCCAACGACTGCCGCACTATCGAAGAAGAATCCGGTAAAGGCCATCCCGGCGCGAAACTCGCCCTGGACGTCTTCATCTACCGCCTCGCCAAATACATCGGCAGCATGGCTGTGGCTGCCGGTGGTCTGGACGTACTCGTCTTCACCGGCGGTATCGGCGAAAACTCCGAAATCATCCGCGAGCGCGTACTCGGCTACTTGGGCTTTCTCGGTCTGAAAGCCGACCACGAGGCCAACCTGAAGGCACGCTTCGGTAACGCAGGCGTAATTACGACTGCCGACAGCACGGCCGTTGCCGTTGTGATTCCGACCAATGAAGAATTGATGATTGCACACGATACCGCTCGCTTGAGCGGTTTGTAAGATTCAATCCGCACGCAAACTGCCTCTGGAAACAGAGGCAGTTTTTTTCTACCCTAATGCCCAAACAATACACACTTGATGGCTTCAAGGTATCGGCACTTAGTCGTGGAACATCTATGAGAGTTAGAGACTGGTTGAAAAATAAAAATTTTAATGAACAGTATCAATACGGTATTAAAGCTCTTGAACGATTTGGTTAGAAATTTTAGGAGTAGGAATATGAAGTTTAATAATATATCTCAAGCTATTCAGTATTTTGAAAAGTATTCTGATATACATGGAAAAGCAACGTTGGAAGGAAACTACAAATTAGCTAACAGTAGCTATAAGAAAATAGTTAGTGCTAAAAATTATCTTCTTTCTATTGATAAAATAGATAGTTTAGAAGTCTTGTTACATAGCAAGTCAAGCTCCGTCATAAATTGGGCTGCAAGTTATTTATTATTTAGTAAAAATTTTTCAGAAATTAGCCAAGAAAAATTAGCAGAAATAGCTAATACTTCAGATATATTTGGACTTGATGCCGAGACTATTTTAAGTGAATGGAAATCAGGTAATTTAAGCTTAGAAAACTAAGAAAACGGCTTAGCGTATAACCGTTTCCGTTACTATAATCCTGAAACGGCTTGTTACCTAAATTCTGATCCGATTGGATTAGAAGGTGCTAGCACGCCGTATTTTTATGTCCAAAATCCTTTAGATTTTCTTGATCCATTTGGCCTAAAATGTATTAAAAATTCGGCACCCATTCAAACCGTGCAGCTGACTACTTTTTAATCAACCCGTTATTTTCTATAAAATACATATTCTTAAGATATTTATCCACAAAAGGTACACACACCGGCAAACACTTCCTGTGTTTACTCTTGACTGCTTATTTTTCCATCAATTATTTTTTCTGCTTTATTTTCAAATGACAAACCGGCTTATACACAAAATTTTCACATCTTCAGGCGGTTTCCATGTGTATAGCAGGCATTGCCCTGCCAAATAAAATGCCGTCTGAAATTTCAGACGGCATTTTAAAAATCGGATTAACGGTTCCGTTCATACCACTCGATAAACTTGTCTGCTTTGACAAACCCCAACAGCGGTTCGCTGTGGCTGCCGTCCGCGCGGACGACAAATACACCCGGCGGCCCGAACAATCCGTATTCTTTCAATAATGCCTGATGATCCGGCGTGTTGGCAGTTACATCGATTTGGAAGAATCGTCCCATATCGACTGCCTGATGGACTTCCGGCTGATTGAGTGTATATGCCGCCATTTCTTTACAGGAAATACACCAGTCCGCATAAAAATCCAAGATAACCGGTTTATCGGGATATTCTTTCAATGCATCTGCCATTGCAACTTTCAGTGCCGCAACATCGGTAAACATTTTTCCATGTTCGGCAGGGTTGCCTGTTTCAGACGGCGGATTGAGCGTCAGAAAATGGTGAAGTGCAGTCGTTTTTCCATTTGCACTCTGCCAGCCAAACCATGCGCCTCCTATCAACAATACGCCCCCAAATGCATACGCCGCTGCTTTCAGACGGCATTTCTGCTTGCGTCCGTTACCCAAAAGCATAAAGGCCGGAACCAGCATCAAAAGGGTGTAAAGCACCACCACCAGATAATAAGGCAGATGCGGTGTGGCAAGATAAACCGCTACAGCCAAAAGGATAAAGCCGAAAGCGTATTTGATGGCATTCATCCAGTCGCCTGCTTTAGGGAGGATGTGTCCGCCGAATGTTCCGATAATAATCAACGGTACGCCGGTACCGAGTGCCAAGACATAAAGTGCCAAACCGCCGAGGACCGCATCACCCGTCTGACCGATGTAACCCAAAGCAAATGCCAGCGGCGGAGCGACACACGGGCCGACAATCAGTGCGGACAATATGCCCATTACGAAAACGGATACTATCTTGCCGCCGGAAAGCCTACTGCTTTGATTCTGAAAATATGACTGTACGGCATTGGGCAGTTGGATATTGAACATGCCGAACATGGACAACGCCAATATGACCATTAAAGCCGATGCCGCCAACACCACCCAAGCCTGCTGCAACCAAACTGTCAGCAGCGCGCCCGTCAGTCCGGCAACAATACCGACCAATGTGTAAGTCAACGCCAACCCCTGAACATAAACGACAGTCAATGCCAATGCCCGCGCCTTGCTCGCCTTTTTATCCCCGACCACGATACTGGAAACAATCGGAAGCAAAGGATACATACAGGCGGTAAAGCTCAGGCCCAAACCGGCGAGAAAAAACGCCAAAAGATTGGCGTTGAGCGTATCCCAAGACAGTTTGAAACGGCTGCTGTCCGGAGTATTTTTCGGACTTGTAGAACGCTCACCGCCTGAAGGTTCTTTTTGCAGAAACCGGTCTTTTGCCGATACAGGTTCATCACTCTGAGCCTGATAAACACCGTTGCCGGAAATGTCGAGTTCCGTATCTACAGGCGGATAGCATACACCTGCTTCCGCACACCCTTGATAGGTCAAGACCAATTTATACGGCTTGCCGACAGGTTTGGTATATGGGAAGGAAACCAGAGCCTCTTGATGAAAAACCGTCTGTTTGCCGAAAAACTCATCTTCTTTTTCCTCGCCCTTGCCAAACGAAGGCTGACCCAACAAACCTGCGGGATCGGTTTGCGCGATAATTTTTGCCTGATACATATAGTATCCGTCGGCAATCTTGAAGCGGACGTTTACACCATCATCCGCCACGCTGACCTGAGGCACAAATGCCTTTTCCGGCGGTAACAAATCGTTCGCGTCCAGCGCAAAAGCCTGACCGCACAAAACGAAAAATAAGGTAAAAAAGTAAATCAGTTTTTTCATAACTAAGCCCGTTTCGGACAGATAAGTTTCCGACATTATATAGGGTGCGGTTGACTGCTGAATTTAATTTATGTAAAACCACCATTGATCAAACCTATAAACACCCTACCTGATAATACGCCATGTATGATGTAAATACACACGATGTCCGCCGATTTTTCGCCAAAGTATGGGAACACCGCCTCCGCCCGTTACAGCTGAGCGCATTAGAACAAAAGGCTCTTCGCATTATCGAGGCACACCCCGAATACCACCGTTACCTCGAACATATCGAAAACCATCTGGATACCTGCTGGCTGCCGGAAAACGGAGAAAGCAACCCGTTTCTTCACATGTCGCTGCACCTTTCCATCCAAGAACAAGCAGGCATAGACCAACCGCACGGGATACGTACCATCCATAAAACATTGTGTGCCAAAAACGGCTGGCTCAAAGCCGAACACGACATGATGGAGGCCTTGGCAGAAACCTTATGGACGGCGCAACGCTACGGAACGGGATTGGATGTCAACGCCTACATGACCAGGTTACGCAGGCTTGTCGGCTTGGGGGCTGAAGACAATGCCAGACCCAACCCTCACGAAATCTCCTAGGAGCATCGAACCGGTTACAATATGCCGTCTGAAACCGAACAGACCTTTTCAGACGGCATATCGGTTTGAATATGCCGCCTTATCGCCATACCGCACGTTTCAACATAATCAGCCAATCTTTCTTGTCCAAAAGGGGACGCTGGGCAAACACATCATATCGACATGCATCCAGTTTCTGCAAAATCATCTGCGCACCCAACACAATCATACGAAGTTCCAAACCGATACGCCCCTTTAATTCCTTTGCCAAGGGGGAACCGGCCCTCAGCATACGGAATGCGCGTCGGCATTGGAAGGCCATCAGACGTTGAAACGCCGCATCCGCCCTGCCTGCCGCAATCTGTTCTTCAGCAACACCAAATTTCAGCAAATCGTCCTGAGGGATATAGACACGCCCTTTACGCCAATCGACAGCCACATCCTGCCAAAAATTCACAAGCTGCAAAGCCGTGCAGATACCGTCGCTTTGCGCCACGCTCACCGCATCTGTTTTTCCGTATAAGGCCAACATGATGCGTCCGACAGGATTGGCAGAACGCCGGCAATAATCGACCAGTTCGCCGAAATTTTCATACCTTGTTTTAACCACATCCTGAGAAAATGCAGAAAGCAAATCATAAAACGGCTGTAAATCCAAACCAAACGGTGTAACTGCCTCGGCATCCAATCGGGCAATCAAAGGATGTGCAGACTGTCCACCAAATGCCAACACATCCAACTCGCGCCGCAATACGTCCAAATTTTCCAACCTCTCCTCAATCGGAAAATCCCCCTCATCCGCCATATCGTCCGCAGTCCGTGCAAACGCATATACAGCATGGACCGGCTTTCTTAACCTGCGCGGCAAAATCAATGAGCCGACAGGAAAATTCTCATAATGCCCAACCGACATAATTTAACCCCCATACGGAAAAATGCCGTCTGAAACGGAGCAAACCATTTTCAAACGGCATCCAATATCGACAAGTTGCCGGCAAATCAATGATGGTGATGACCGTGCGGACCATGGACATGTCCGTGTGCGATTTCCTCATCAGATGCATCGCGCACACTTTCAACCGTTGCCTTAAAGCGTATCTTCATACCGGCCAAAGGATGGTTGCCGTCTACCACCGCCTTGCCGTCGGCAACATCGGTTACACGGTAGATAATAACTTCGCCGGTTTCCGGATCGTCGGCTTCAAACATCATGCCGACTTCGACCTCCACAGGGAACACGCCGACATCTTCGATACGGACCAACTCCGGATCCTGCTCGCCGAACGCATCATCTGGCGAAAGCACCACATCTACCGTATCGCCGACATCCTTGCCGTGCAACGCCTCTTCCACCAAAGGGAAAATACCGTCATAACCACCATGTAAATACACAATCGGTTCTTCAGTCTTATCCAGAAGCTGATTGTTGACATCATACATTTCATAATGCAGAGAAACGACGGAATTTTTCACGATAGCCATATTTATCCTTTCAGGGACAGCAGATTGATTACAGGCGAATTCTAACATAACCCCCTCCCCCGTCGATTACCATTAACCTATTCACAGACTATTCTCCGTCCGTCAAAATGTAAAGTTCTGTTATTTTATTATCATGTTGTTTTTACGCAACATGGAATAAATACCGCTCTTTTCATCCGCCACTCCCCTTGTCATGCCCCGATAAATCATACNACATACTGAATTATATCAATCTATATAATATTCCTGACCATCAGGCTTTCAATGAGGCAGTTGTTTTACAGGATTTATCACTCTCCCTACCTAAAAACTTTTCATTCAATCTTTACTTAGCATTTTTACGACATTGCAATCCCTTATTTCATGGTGCATAATTACGCGAAATTCAGCAATGAATTTCCAACCCAGTTTGTAGTACGGTCAATGAAGACCGGTTTGTTTCAATAATTTAAATTGATTTTAAAGGTTACTAAAATGAAAAAATCCCTGTTTGCTGCTGCTTTGTTGTCTTTGGCTCTGGCCGCCTGCGGCGGAGAAAAAGCTGCTGAAGCTCCTGCTTCCGAAGCTCCTGCCTCTGAAGCCGCTGCTTCTGAAGCTCCTGCTTCCGAGGCTCCTGCCGCTGAAGCCCCTGCTGCCGAAGCTGCTGCTTCCGAGGCTCCTGCTGCTGAAGCTCCTGCTGCCGAGGCTGCTGCTTCTGAAGCTCCTGCTTCTGAAGCTGCAAAATAAGCATTTTCTGCTTGCAAAAAAGCAGGATACTTTGCGTATCCTGCTTTTTTAATTTTCCAGACGCATTTAATCCTATTTCTCAATCTCCACTCTTTTTCCCAAAAACATGATTGACCTGCATACCGAATTTTCCCAACTCCTTCCGGCAGACGAAATCATTGAGCCTTCCCCGATACTTTTAAAAGATCAACGCAACCGTTTTACGTCTGCACCAGACATCATTTTGCAGCCGCGCAGCGTTGAAAGCGTTCAAACCATAATGCGCTTTTGCCACCAACACCATATTTCGGTAACTCCTCAAGGCGGCAATACCGGTTTGTGCGGCGCGGCAGTATCGGAAAACGGCGTATTGCTGAACCTTTCCAAACTCAACCGCATCCGCAGCATCAATTTGTCAGACAACTGCATAACCGTCGAAGCAGGTACGGTCCTTAAAACCGTACAACAAACGGCAGAAGCTGCCAACCGTCTGTTCCCGCTCAGTCTTGCTAGCGAAGGCTCCTGTCAAATCGGGGGGAACATCGCCTGCAATGCCGGAGGTTTGAACGTATTGCGTTACGGCACGATGCGCGACCTGGTTATCGGTTTGGAAGTCGTCCTCCCCAACGGCGAGCTAGTTTCCCATCTCCATCCCCTGCATAAAAACACCACCGGCTACGACCTGCGCCATCTGTTTATCGGNAGCGAAGGTACATTGGGCATTATCACTGCAGCCACGCTCAAGCTGTTTGCCCGCCCCTTAGACAAAGCAACCGCATGGGTCGGCATACCCGACATCGAATCCGCCGTCCGCCTGCTGACCGAAACCCAAGCACACTTTGCCGAACGCCTATGTAGTTTTGAGCTGATCAGCCGTTTTGCCGCCGAGTTGTCTTCCGAATTCAGCAAACTCCCCCTGCCGACACATTCAGAATGGCATATTTTACTTGAGTTGACCGACTCTCTGCCAAACAGCAACCTTGACGGACAACTTGCCGAGTTCCTGTACGAAAAAGGCTTTACCGACAGCGTATTGGCACAAAGCGAACAAGAACGTATCAATATGTGGGCGTTGCGCGAAAACATCTCCGCTTCACAACGCAAACTGGGAACCAGCATTAAACACGATATTGCCGTCCCCATCGGGCGCGTTGCCGACTTTGTCCGCCGGTGCGCCAAAGATTTGGAACAGAATTTCAAAGGCATACAAATCGTCTGCTTCGGACATCTGGGCGACGGCAGCCTGCACTACAATACTTTCCTTCCCGAAATCCTCAGCAATGAAGTCTATCGTTACGAAAACGACATCAACAGCACAGTCTATTGCAACGTTCTTGCCTGCAATGGTACAGTTGCCGCAGAACACGGCATAGGTATCATCAAAAAACAGTGGCTGGACAAAGTACGCACCCCTGCCGAAATCGCCCTGATGAAAAGCATCAAACAACACCTTGATCCATATAACATCATGAACCCGGGCAAACTTCTTCCATAAATAACTGATTTAAAATGAAATTATAGGAAATATCATGGGAATGACAGCAACCTATCAACTGGTCGATAATGAAAAACTGGCTTTGCTTAAAAACACCGATACCGAATGGCAGGAATTGTTTGAAGAACTGGAAGATTTGGAGGATGAGGCTGCCGTCTGTCTCGACATCGATAAAATGTGGGATGTTTTGCATTTTATACTGACCGGAACAANTGCAGAAAATCCCTTAAAGGGCAATCTGTTATCCGAATCAATCGTCGGAACGGCACCCATTTCGGACGGCGACGGATACGCCGCTTATATCGAATCCGCCCAAATCCATGAAATCGTCTCAGCTTTGGAAGGCTTCGACATAAAAAGCGCAATGGAGCATTTCAGTATGCAGGTGTGCAAAGAGCATCATATCTACCCCGACATTTGGGATTATGAAGATGAAATTGATGATATAAAAGAAGAAATTACCGACTACTTTTACAAAATCGGCAATTTTTACAAAACCGCCCGGCATTCAAATAGCAATGTACTGGTCAGCATTTACTAAATATATTTCAAACATCACAGAAACTTTGATGAAGACAAAGTACGGAATCGCACTCAAGGAAACCTAGGTATTTCAACCTGGGAGACCATCATGAGTAAAAGTTACAGAAAACACCCCTTTTCCCCTATAACCACGGCAGTCAGCGAAAAACAGGACAAACGCCTTGCCAACCGGAAATTACGGAGAATAGCGCGCGAACGTCTAAAACAAGGAAAAGAATCACCCCACCATATCAGGGCAGTCAGCAACGTTTACGATTTCGCCAAAGACGGGCATTTCCGTTTTTCCGCTTCCCGTCATCCGCATCTTTTACGCAAATAGAAAACAGGGCAACCGCCCTGTTTTTCCGTTTCGTATTTCAACACCATTGTCCAAACGACCGTCAGACGGCATTGTTCAAATGCCGTCTGAAACCGCATCCCCCATCAGCGCGTATGCTTAATCAACCGCTGTTTCTCGCGTTTCCAATCCGCCTCTTTCATACTCTGGCGTTTGTCGTGCTGTTTCTTACCTTTTGCCAAACCGATTTCCATCTTGATTTTTCCGCGCAAAAAATGCAAATCCAGCGGCACGATAGTGTAACCGGCACGTTCGGTTTTTCCGATTAATTTGTTGATTTCCAATTGTTTTAACAACAGCTTGCGCGGGCGTGTGGCATCAGGTTTGATGTGTGTCGAGGCTGTGGGCAACGCGGTAATATGGCAGCCGACCAGATAAAACGCATCTTTTTTCCAATAAATATAACTCTCTTTAAGCTGTACGCGCGCGGCGCGGATTGCTTTAACTTCCCAGCCTTCCAATACCAAACCGGCTTCAATCCGGTCTTCAATGAAAAAATCGTGAAATGCTTTTTTATTGTTCGCAATAGCCATAAACATCCTATCAATATCCGCCGTCAGACGGTATAAATCCGAAAACAGAAGCCATCATACCGCCTCTTCAACCGCCTGCACAATCTTCTCGGGATACAGCCTGTTGAGGCAGTCGGTATGCCCCAACGGACATTCCCGTTTGAAACAGGGCGAACATTCCAAGTGCAGACTGACGATTTTTGCCTTATCGCTTAAAGGCGGCGTATGCGTCGGGCTGGAAGAACCGTAAACCGCCACTACCCTCCTGCCCAAAGCTGCCGCCAAGTGCATCAGCCCGCTGTCGTTACACACAACCGTATCTGCCAACGACAACAAGTCCATTGCCTGAGACAAATCGGTCTTACCGCATAAATTCACACATATGCCGTCTGAAAGGCGGTTGATTTCCTCGGCGATTTCATCATCTTTTTGCGAACCGAACAGCCAAACCTGCCAACCCGCCGCCGAATAATGTTTGCCCAACTCGGCAAAATGCTTTGCCGGCCAACGCTTTGCCGGTCCGAATTCCGCACCCGGACAAAAAGCCAGAACAGGCTTTCCAAGATTCAAACCGAAAGTTTCGACAGAAATTTCCCGCCGCCGTTCATCAATGGAAAACTCGGGGAATCCCGAATGCCCGTCAAAATCTTCCTGACTCTGATGCGCGAGAGCCGTATATCTGTCCACCATCAAAGGCAGACGTTCCTTATCCAGCCTGCGTATATCGTTCAACAGAAAATAACGGCTTTCGCCGACATAACCCGTTCTTTTTCCGATGCCCGTTGCCAGCGCGATGACTGCCGACTTCAAAGAACCCGGCAACACGATAACCCTGTCGTATCCGCGCCGTCCCAACTCCCTGCCGACCCGCCAACGGCGTTTCAACTCCAACGCACCGTGTCCGAACGGATTTTCAAGAATCTCATTCACTTCAGGCATACGCTCAAACACCGCCATCGACCACTTCGGTGCGAACACATCAATCGTGCAACCGGGGTGAAGTTCCTTCAAACGGCGGAACAAGGGCTGGGTCATCACACAGTCGCCTATCCAACTGGGGGAAATAATCAGGATTTTGATGGACATAACAAGAAACCGAAATCAGACAGGCGGAATTTTACCGCGAAACCGTTGGAAAACCTATCTCGCCGCATTCCGAACGCCGGACGTGCAAATATGAAAAAGCCTGAACAATCATGTTCAGGCTTTAGAATTTTGGCTCCCCGACCTGGGCTCGAACCAGGGACCTGCGGATTAACAGTCCGTCGCTCTACCGACTGAGCTATCGGGGAATGGGGCGTATTATAGCGTCCGCAAAAAATGTGTCAATCCTTAATTTTGGAAAAATGGGCGACAAAACGACAAGCATATGAATCAGAAAGACATTAAGACCGATGCCTTAAAAGGATTGCCGTTGTATGAATTTCCACAGCCGTCATCACACCATATTTAAGCCCAGTGAACCGTTCTACATTTCCCCGCTTAAAACAATGCCGTCTGAACTTCGGCGCGTTCCAAAGCCAGTAAAAACTGTTTGCGGTTCAAACCGCCCGCGTAGCCGGTCAGTTTGCCGTCGCTGCCGATGACGCGGTGGCAGGGAATCAGAATGGACACTTTGTTCTGCCCGTTGGCGGCGGCAACGGCGCGGACGGCTTTGGGGTTGCCCAAACGCTGCGCCTGCTCCTTATAACTGCGCGTTTCGCCGTAAGGAATCGCCAAAAGTGCGTCCCATGCCTGCTTTTGAAACGCCGTACCAATCATTTCCAAGGGCGTGGCAAAAGTTTTCAGACGGCATTGGAAATACAAATCCAATTCCTGCCGCAAAAGTTGCGTCCACTCATCCTCCCGAAACACAAACAGTCCGCGCAAGGCTTTCTGGACGGCGGCAATTTCCTGTTCCAAATGCTTCTGTCCGACAAATTCCAGCAGACACAATCCCTTATTTCCAAACACCGCCAACATCTCGCCCAAAGGCGTGGCAATGGCGGCGGAGGTCAGTTCGTTCAAGCTGTCGGGATAACGCGCTTCCAACAGACGGATGGCGCGGTGGATGCGGACATATTCTTCGGGCGTGCAGCCGATACAGTCGATAAAATCCTGCTCGAACTGCTTGGCTTCGNGTTCCGTCAGATTGGGATACGGCATAACTTCGCACTCAAAAACTTGGGTTTCGAGCCAATGGCGGATTTCATCCCATTTTGACGGCAGATTGTTTAAGGAAGGCAGGGTAATCATTCGTTTGCTCCGTATCTCTATCATGGATTTGACGGCAAAATCCCCGATTTCCGCCATTCCCGCACGCCGGCGTAGGAACAGGCTGAGGCGGAAACCTTGAGGGTCGGGTTGCGGCAATGTCTAAATATGCGATATTTCCAAAGCATCAGGGAAAGGAATTAAAGACTTCAGACGNCCTGCAAAGGGTCGTCTGAAACCACAATTTTTGCATTTGCGCATTTCGGCACATCATCCAACCGTTTCGGCACATTCCTGCCGCCGTTGACAGCCTATAATGAATCCACTTATTCATCAAGCAAAGGAATCATCTATGCAAACCCGCATCCTCTCCGCCGTACTGCTGGCTTTTTCAACCGCTGCCTTTGCCGGGGGCGTATTCACGCTGCAATTCGACAACCCGTCCAAAAACGGCGGCTTCACACAAAACCAGCTTTTGAGCGCGCCTTACGGCTTCGGCTGTTCGGGCGGCAATGCTTCGCCCGCGCTGTCGTGGTAAAACCCGCCCGCAGGGACAAAAAGTTTCGTCCTGACCGTTTACGATAAAGACGCGCCGACCGGCCTGGGCTGGATGCACTGGGTGGTCGCCGACATTCCCGCCGATGTCCGCCGCCTGCCCGCAGGCATTACCGCGCAAGACGGCAGGTTGCCCAAAGGCGCGCTGCAAACCCGCACGGACTTCGGCACCCCGGGCTACGGCGGCGCGTGTCCGCCCGAAGGCAGGAAACACCGCTACGAATTCACGCTCACCGCGCTAAAAGTCGCCAAGCTGCCGAACATCACCGCTGAATCCACACCCGCGCTGGTCGGTTTCTTCACTAAGGCAAACAGCTTGGGCGAAGCGAAATTCACGGTCGAACACCGACGCTGACCTGCCCCGTGCGCCGATATGCCGCCTGCTCCGCTTCCGAGCGGACCGCCGACGGTACGCAACCGAACCGCTCTTTGAAGCGCGCGCTGAAACGGGACGGGCAGTCATAGCCGACCGCGCCGGCAATCTGTGCCACAGGCCATTGCGTAACCTGCAACAGCGTCAGCGCGCGCATCATGCGTACATCCGTCAGCAGCGTACGGAAATTCGTGTCCTGTCGCGCCAACCGCCGCCGCAACGCGGCCTCGCTGCAATTAAGCCGCTGCGCCAGCATCGCCGACGACCAGTCCGCAGCCATATCGGCGGTAATCAGTTTGCGGACAGATTGAAGAATGCAATAGCAGTTTGTTCTTTATTTCGGTATGCAAAGCTGAGGATTTCAGACGACCTTGCCTTATTGGAAAGGTTGTCTGAAATAAGTTTAATCTAATAGGAGAAGATAATCCTGTATTGGCGCAAGTAACAGGATAAGAAACATGGAAGATTTATACATAATACTCGCTTTGGGTTTGGTTGCGATGATCGCCGGATTTATCGATGCGATTGCGGGCGGGGGTGGTTTGATTACGCTGCCTGCACTCTTGTTGGCAGTCTGATCTACGCGGTTTCTGATTGNCGTATTCGCCTATCCGTACCGCAAATGTTATACTGGGAAAAATTTACTGATTGTGTTTTACGGCATATTTGCCGATAGGATGGAAGAGACAAATGAGCAGAA
>NZ_JBPBFH010000109.1:0-400 GCF_050896295.1 Neisseria sp. SLRRB23 | reverse complement strand
ACCAAAGAAGCCGACGGTCAATGGCTGGTGTCGTTGAACAAAGTCTCTAAAGACCGCGTCTTGAATGCTGGTCCTTTGAAACCCGAGTGTGACCAATTGATCGACATCTCCGGCGACGAAATGCGTTTGGTACACGNCAAAAACCTGCACCTCTATGTCCACCCCGAGCGCGATATGCCCGAAGAGGCGGCACGCGTCCACGGCTTGACGATACAGGTTTTGGAAGAGAAAAACGCGCCGCCGTTTGCAGAGGTCGGCAGGCAGCCGACAGATAGGCGAACCCAAGCTCGCCATTCCCTTCGTACTCGGCATTATTGCCGGCGGCCTTGTCGATTTAGACAACCGCCTGACCGGACGGCGGAAAAACATCATTGCCTCCCTCGCCCTTTTCACCCTCTCC
>NZ_JBPBFH010000108.1:0-339 GCF_050896295.1 Neisseria sp. SLRRB23 | reverse complement strand
GTCGAGTCTCGTGGGCTCGGAGATGTGTATAAGAGACAGACCCATCACAACAGAGGCGGCGGACAGTTCGGCGGTAAATCCCGAAGCAGGATGCATTTCCGCCAAACTCTCGCCCAGCCGGTCAGCTTCGGACACCACATGCTCGCCTACGTCGAAATGCTCGGACGCGATTTCGAACGCATGGCCGACTGTCGCAAACGCGTCAACCGTATGCCGCTCGGCGCTGCCGCCCTTGCCGTGACGGCCTCAATCAGGCGTGATTTTTGACCAAGTGGATACCGCCAATCCCGATTGCTGGACCTGTCTCTTATACACATCTCCGAGCCCACGAGACTCGAC
>NZ_JBPBFH010000107.1:0-401 GCF_050896295.1 Neisseria sp. SLRRB23 | reverse complement strand
AATATAGGTTGTTCTTCACTACTATCAAATGACAATTGATAATATCCAAAATTTATTGATCTCTTACCAAACCAATTAATGATATGAGTGAGCATCTATAATGCCAAGAAGAGTTGTTAAGACATAACGATTATTGAAATAGATTGTAAAATAGATACTTAGATAGTCTGAAAAACGGATTTGTGAAACTTTTTATTACGCGCCATCATTTGAAAATGAAACTTAAAAAACACTTATCATAATAAATATTTTCTTTACGTTGTTTGCTAATAAACTCAGTGCAATATCATCGCAATATTTTATGGAAATTTTATGGATAACAAAAAAGAATTTATTAATAATTTAATAAATAGGTATATGTGGATCTATCCATTGGTCTTAAATATTCTATTTCTACCTTT
>NZ_JBPBFH010000106.1:0-369 GCF_050896295.1 Neisseria sp. SLRRB23 | reverse complement strand
GGGCTCGGAGATGTGTATAAGAGACAGGGGTAAAGAAATCACCGTCCACTACACCGGCTGGCTGGAAGACGGCACCAAATTCGACGCCAGCCTCGACCGGCGTCAACCGCTGACCATCACGCTCGGCGGCGGAGCACCGGTTTCTTTTTCGCCCGAACTCGTTTTCCCTGCCGACTTTACCTTGCGCGTCGCCCTGAAAAAAGAGGAAAAAGTCCTGCCTGCCGGCGTCATCCGCGATATTTTGGAAGAGAAGGTAGCGGAAATCGCATGTATTGTCTGATGCTGCTGGTGTTCCTCATCGGCGTACAGCTCAAAAGTAGCGGCGTATCGCTGTCTCTTATACACATCTCCGAGCCCACGAGACTCGAA
>NZ_JBPBFH010000105.1:0-402 GCF_050896295.1 Neisseria sp. SLRRB23 | reverse complement strand
GATGTGTATAAGAGACAGGTTTAGAGAGCGGTGCTGCAGGGTTGTCGGTAAAAGCTGGAGAAGGTGTTACAGTTGATGATAAAGGTGTCTCTGTGAAAGCCAAAGCTAACGGTGGTATTACTGTAGGTACTGCGGAAGTGGAGCAGTGCGTTGTCAATCATAAGATGGGTTTCCTTTGCGTGTTGTGCTTCAGACGGCATATCGGCAATATGCCGTCTGAAGCCAGAAATGGGGCCGGCCGGGGAAAGTTAAAGTGTTTCGGAGCCGTGGCAGCACGACGGCACATAGCCATATGGCAAACCATCCCGCAGGACACGCCGGCAGCCATACTACGGCGGCCCCGGCACCAGGCGGACACCCCGGCAGCCATGCTCCGACAGCTCCGGCGACAGGCGGACACTC
>NZ_JBPBFH010000104.1:0-376 GCF_050896295.1 Neisseria sp. SLRRB23 | reverse complement strand
CAAATCAAACAGATTTACTGTTATCGGCAGATCATCCATAATACACACTTCAAAAGCAGCATATTCCTCCATACGGAATATATAAATACGTAAAACACGAAGGCTGCATCAATTTCCCATATTTGCCTCATTTCACAGACGGCATTACCCCTCCGGCCCAACCCGTTCTTTCTGAATGAGCGGATTTCAATGATTAAGGAAACCCTAATGCGCCCAATCTTCCTATCTTTCGTTTTACTCCCTATTTTGATAACCGCCTGCAGCACACCGGTAACCGGTATTTATCGAAAACCCGTTATGTGGTCGAACAAAGCTTCGGTACGTTACACCGTAAATTCTGTCTCTTATACACATCTCCGAGCCCACGAGACTCGAC
>NZ_JBPBFH010000103.1:0-376 GCF_050896295.1 Neisseria sp. SLRRB23 | reverse complement strand
GGAGATGTGTATAAGAGACAGCCGTCAATATGTGGATGGTAACGAAATACTGGTTCGACTTCGACAGCTCCCTGCGGGGTCGCACCAAGCTGCCTAAAGCCTCCAAAGCAGGCGGCATCCGCCGCACCTTAAGCCTTTTTTTCAAATGCGCCAACTTACCGAGTGCTTTGGCTAATGTCGGAAGACACCCCAAGCCATAACAAGATTCGGTCGGATAAGCAACCAAACCGCCTTTTTTCAAATAAACGCTTAACTTACGTTGCGCTGTACATCGCACAATCTTTCGGGAAAGTAGAGGCAGTCAGTTTACGCCGATACTTTTGCCTCTGTGTGGGATCTGTCTCTTATACACATCTCCGAGCCCACGCGCCTCGAC
>NZ_JBPBFH010000102.1:0-403 GCF_050896295.1 Neisseria sp. SLRRB23 | reverse complement strand
GTCGCCGGGCTGTTCGGTCAGTTGGGAAAAGTCAATCGTGCGCCCGTCGATGCGCGGCGGCGTGACGGTTTTCAGACGGCCTTGCGGCAGCTTCAATTCGCGCAAACGGCCGCCCAAGGATTTGGCGGCGGGGTCGTTTGCCTCGCTGTGCAGCTGCGCATTCAACCCTTGAAGCCGTTTCAATTCGTTTTCCAAAGTCAGCCGCTCGCGCGATTCTTTATCATAAGTTTGCCTGACCAACTCGCCGAAACCGTGGATGCGTTCGNTGATATTCCCTGTCTTTCAATATACTGCTCGCCACATAATTCAAATGTGCCTTTGCCGCCTCCGAAGCCTCGCCCGGCCGACGGTTTAATATTGCCTCATACAATACACGGTGCTGCGCCATCAGTTTCGGAAGCGG
>NZ_JBPBFH010000101.1:0-403 GCF_050896295.1 Neisseria sp. SLRRB23 | reverse complement strand
AACATTTTCGGAATGAATGTTGACCTTAACCTTCGGTAAAAGTTTATAATTTGTGCTAATTCAGTTATAACATAGGAGAAACACATGAAAAAACTTATGACTTTTATCACACTTAGAGCTGTTGCAATTTCAAATTGAGCAGCGAATGTATGATGCCGGTCATATGGCGTGTCTCCCGATTTCTGGTGGCGGCTTGGGGCGTATTAGAACACATCGCGCCCGCCCCGTGTGCCGAAAATGCCGTCTGAATGCGCCCCCTCATGATTGAGGCGGCTTCAGTTGGCCCATCGTCAAAATGGACTTGAAATACATACGCCCCGCACGGTTCGGACAAACCATCCGCATCGATCTGTCTCTTATACACATCTCCGAGCCCACGAGACTCGACGTCATCTCGTATGCC
>NZ_JBPBFH010000100.1:0-404 GCF_050896295.1 Neisseria sp. SLRRB23 | reverse complement strand
GCTTTTTGCCTCCTCTTCGGCCTCGCGCGCGACCCTCTGTTTTTCTTGTGTCAAGCAGAAGACGGCAGACGAGATGACGTCGAGTCTCGGGGGCTCGGAGATGTGTACAAGAGAAAGGGGAATGTGTTTAGTGCGCGACGAATTGGGCGCGTCCTACCGCACCGGCGGCCTGACCGCCAAAGTCGGCGTAAGCCGCAGCAAACCGCGCTTTTACGATACCCATCCTAAAAAACTGTTGAGCGCGAACCCCGAGTTTGGCGCACAAACCTTCATCATGAGCAGACCCGTCCCCGCCGTATTCGGCAGCGTTTTTCACAGTCCAATGCCCGTCCTCGCCTACCGCGAAGGCAAATGGCAGCCGACCGAATGGCACTCTTCCCAAGACCTCCCCCTCGCCCCCGGCG